>JAMDCN010000161.1 GCA_023489025.1 Deltaproteobacteria bacterium
TGTCCATCGGCAAGAGCAAGGCGACGAAGACGTAGATCATGTTGAAGCGCGTCTTATCCATCGTTCGACAACCTCCTCCCGGCCTCAGTGCTGCGTTTCACAATTACGCCTGCATTCGAGCGCCGCTGCATCCGCTCCGGCTGCGTTGCGCTCCTTGCGCCGTACTTAACAGTACGCCTCAGTCGCGCGCCTTGCCGGACCGGCGCATCGACGCTCTCGGTGCGGTATCGAAATAATATACGTCGCCGTAATTATGAAGCGCAGCACTTAGGCTGCCGACTTGGTGGGAACTCGCATGATGTTTGTCGAGAGCTCCCGCAGGCGACGGATGCGCAGCCGGACCGGCGGATGCGTCGAGAAGAGACTTTGAAGCCCCTCGGAGCCGGCAAAGGGATTCACGATGAACAGGCTGGCCATGGCCGGTTCGGTATGCGACGGGATGCGTTCGGCACTCCGGGCAAGTCTCTCGAGCGCCTTGGCCAGGGCATCGGGATCCCCCGAGATCCGCGCGCCGGTTTCGTCGGCATGGTACTCACGGGACCGCGATATGCCGAGCTGGACGAGGACCGCTGCCACCGGAGCGACGAGGGCAAACAGGATGCCGCTTCCCCCCGCTCCCCTTCCCCCGTCCTGGTTTCCGCCGCCGAAGAGGGCCGAATAACTCAAGACGTGCGCCATATAGGTCACCGCTGTGGCGATGGCGGCCGCTATGGTGGAAAGGAGAATGTCACGATTCTTGATATGGGCGATTTCGTGGGCGAGAACGCCCCGCAGCTCCCTCTCGTTGAGCAGGTCCAAAAGGCCCGAGGTCACCGCCACGACGCCGTGCTTCGGGTTCCTGCCGGTGGCGAACGCGTTGGCATGGGGATCATTTGTCGCGAAGATCCGGGGCTTGGGAATCTGGGCCTGCAGAGCGAGCTCGCCGACCATTCGGTGAAGATCCGGCGCTTGTTGCGGGGTGATCTCCTTGGCGCCTTGCACGGCAAGAACGATCCGGTCCGAGAAGAAATACGCACCGAGATTCATCAGGAGCGCAATCGCCGTGAACAGGTACAGGTAGCCTGTCCCGAGGAAGCCCCCGGTCCAAACGAGAATGGCCGACAGGACGCCGAGCAACACGATGGTTTTGATTTGGTTCTTCATATCGCTTTCCTCCCTGGCGATGACGTCTTCATGTGTCCATTCTCATCGTCCGGACCATACATGGTCAAATAGATAGTTTGGATAGAATTCATCGGTTTATTCGATGTATTATCGAGGGGTATGGAATGGCTGAACTATCATCACCTTCTCTATTTCTGGGTTGTGGCGCGGGAGGGGAGCATCGCTCGGGCCTGCGAGCAGCTTCGCCTTGCCCAGCCGACCATCAGCGGCCAGATCCGGGCGCTTGAGAACTCCCTCAACGAGAAACTCTTCGCCCGGTCGGGACGGAACCTGGCGCTCACCGAGGTGGGGCGGGTCGTCTTCCGTTATGCGGAGGAGATCTTTTCCCTGGGCAGGGAGTTGACGGACACCTTAAAGGGGAGGCCGACGGGGCGGCCGCTGCGTCTTCTTGTCGGAGTGGCCGACGTCCTGCCCAAGCTGGTGGCCCATCGGCTCCTGGATCCCGTCTTTCATCTGCCGCACCCCCCGAAAATCATCGCGCTGGAAGGCAAGCCGGACCGCCTGCTGGCGGAGCTTGCCGTTCATGGGCTGGATGTCGTCCTGACGGATGCGCCCATCGGGCCGTCCATCAAGGTCCGCGCTTTCAATCACCTGCTCGTCGATTCTCCCGTTTCCTTGTTTGCCGCCCCGCGCTTGGCCACGGTATACCGCCGGGGGTTCCCCCGCTCTCTCGACGGCGCCCCTTTCCTGTTGCCGACGGCGAATACGGCGCGGCGGCGGAACCTTGAGCAATGGTTCGATGCCGAGGGGGTCCATCCCGTGGTCGTGGGAGAATTCGAGGACAGCGCCCTGCTAGAGGTCTTCGGCCACGAGGGGCACGGCCTGTTTGCCGCCCCCTCCCTCATCGAGTCGGAGGTCCGGCGGCAATATCGAGTCCAGGTAATCGCGCGGCTGGAGTCTGTCCGTGATCGTTTCTACGCCATCTCCATCGAGAGAAAACTCAAGCATCCCGCCGTGGTCGCGATTTCCGAGGCGGCGCGTCTTCCGAGATGACATCCCCGGTGTCTTTCTCCCAGAAGATACATGCCCGGATAATCCCCGGCCGGGTCAATTCTTCCGGATTGGCGAGGCGAGGACCTTGTCGATCCGGTTCCCGTCCATGTCCACCACCTCGAAACGCCATCCATGCCATGAAAAATGATCCGCTACCGCGGGAATCCTCCCCAGACGCATCAGGATGAAACCGCTCAACGTATGGTAAGTGCCCGATTCCTCCTCGGGGAACCCCGCTTCGGGAAACAGTTCCCTGAATTTATCCACCGGAAGCATGCCGTCCAGCAGCCAGGAACCGTCTTCCCTTCGGACGGCCAAGGGCTCCGCCGGTTCCCCCTCCGAAGGAATATCTCCTACGATGGATTCGAGGACGTCGTGGATCGTGACCAGTCCCTGGACGTCCCCGTACTCATCCACGACGAACGCCACATGCCGGCCGCTCTTCTTGAACATTTCTAGCAATTTCATGGCGGTAGCGGTTTCCGGGATAAATAGCGCGGGCTTCAGCGAGGAAAGAAGGTCGAAGGATTCCCCGGAAAGGGAACGGCGGAGAAGATCCTTGGCGTGGACGACGCCAAGAACATGGGCGATCCCCCCTCGGCATACCGGCATGACAGAATGCGCACTGTCCAGGATCTTGCAGCGGATGTCGTCGAAGGAGTCCTCCACGTCGAGGTAGATAACATCCCCCCGCGGCATCATGATGGACCCGATTCGCCGCTGGTCCAGCCGGAACACGTTCGCGACGAGTTGTTGTTCCTCCTTCTCGAAGACCCCCGCTTCCGCCCCTTGCTCCATCATGACCTTGATTTCCTCCTCCGTAACAGGAGGAGTTGACATAGGGCGGACGCCGAGGACCTTCAGCACGGAATCCGTTGTAACACTCAAGAACCAGACGAGAGGATGGGCGGCTTTCGCGAGTAGGCGCATCGGCCGAGCGATCATAACGGCGATTCCCTCGGGGTTACGGAGGGCGATCCGCTTCGGGACGAGTTCCCCGAGGATCAGCGAAATAAACGTGATGGCCACGACCACAATGGCCAACGCGATTGTCTCCGCATGAGGGGCGAGGGCCGGCACCCGGGCGATTCGACCCGATATTTCCACGGCGACTGTCGCTTCTCCAAAGGCACCGCTCAAGATGCCGATCAGGGTAATGCCGACCTGGATCGCCGAGAGGAAATGACCCGGTTTCGCGGCCAGCTCCAACGCCACTCCGGCCCCGGCCTTGCCTTCGTCCACCCATTGTTGCAGCCGTGTTTTACGGGACGAGACGACGGCGATCTCGGACATGGCGAAAAGGCCATTCAGAAGAATGAGAAGAAAGAGAAAGAGAAATTCCATTGGGATCGCCCCGCGATGATGGAGATGGTCCGATTATACCGGTTTTACCGGATCGGGCAGCGTGAACAGCTCCCGCGAGATCATCCGCTCCCTGAGAAGCAGGGCCAGGACGTTGGCTTGGAACAGGCCCCGCAGGACGGCGGCATCGAAGGTGGGGGAGTGGACGAAACTCCCGTCCATCCGGAAGGCCCCAGCGGAAATAAGTAAGGACATGCAGGTGGGAATTCCAGTTGAGGAACTCCCCGGCCGTCTGGATGGAGACGATGGCGCCGTGGAGGGCGTCGTCTCCCGTATCTTCCCGGAGGAACGCGGAAAGAGCCTTCCAGGCGCACAGGGAGAGTTTGGCAAGAAGGCATCGCCGGTTCCGGAAAGCCGGGCGCAAGCCCTTGGGGAGTGCGAAGACGAGGTGCCGGTGCGGGACGGGGCGGATCACCTGCTCCCGGACGAACTCAACCCACAGGGTTGCGCGTTTTGCGGAGCAAGACGGGCAGAACCCCCGCTGCGACGAAATCAGCCGGCATTACCCGCCCCGGCGGCGGGGTAACTGCCGTTTTTAGGATCATATGCTTCCTTGGATCGTTCGGAGTAAGGCTCTTCAGCTCGCCGACGGATAGTCGGTGTAACCTTCTTCGCCGGGCGTATAGAACGTGTTCGGATCCGGCTGGGCAAGGGCCGCGCCGTCCTTGAGCCGTTGCACAAGATCAGGGTTCGCCAGGAAGGGCCGCCCGAAAGCCACGAGGTCGCCCTTGCCCGCACTCAGATCCGACTCGGCCCGCGCGCCGTCGTAGCCGCCCGACAGAATTATCGCGCCGCGAAAGGTGTCGCGTATCCTGGACTTCACGGCCGCAGGCACTTCGGGCGCCCCCATAGAGCTGTGATCCACAATGTGGATGTAGGCGAGGCCAAGCTGCGAGAATTTACCTGCGAGATATTCATACAACTCCGCCATATCTGTATCCGGGAGCATGTCATTGAATACGCCGTAGGGCGAGAGACGGATGCCGGTGCGTGCCGCGCCGATGCGGCTTGAGACTGCTTTCGCAACATCGATGGCGAAGCGAGTGCGATTCTCGACCGAACCTCCCCATCGGTCCGTGCGTTGGTTGCTCGCGGTGTTGAGGAACTGATCGATCAGGTAACCGTTCGCCCCGTGCAGTTCCACGCCGTCGAAACCGGCCTCGATCGCCAGCACGGCACTCGCCGAGAACTGCTCGACGGCGTGCCCGATGTCGGTCTCCGTCATCGCGGCGGGTACTGGGTAGGGCTGCATACCCTGCTGGTCCGTCCACATCGTGCCCGATAGACCGACAGCGGAGGGTGCGACCAAGTGCGCTCCATCCGGCATGTTCAGCGGGTGCGACACACGCCCCGTGTGCATGAGTTGCACGAAGATGCGCCCGCCGCGCCCATGTACGGCCTGCGTCACCTTGCGCCACGCGGCGACGTGGGCCTGTGTGTACAGGCCGGGAATGCGTGCGTAACCCAAGCCGTCCGAGGAGGGCGATGTACCTTCCGTGATGATGAGTCCTGCCGCCGCGCGCTGTTCGTAATACGTACCCATCGGATCCGTGGGCACGTGTTCGGCGGTGGAACGGCAGCGGGTCATCGGGGCCATGACAACCCGGTTACGCAGCCGCAGTGCCCCAAGCTCAAACGGTTCGAATAAAGACTTGCTCATCATGATCTCCTCCAGATGATCTCCGCCAGCTTCCGGTCGATCGAGAAACTCCCCCCGCCCTTGAGAACCAGGGTGGCGGCGATCCCGATCGCCAGCAGGAAGAACTCGATTCCCTCGCCTTTCTGATTGCCGAACCAGTTCATGAAAAATCCGTGCTGCAGATGGACCGTCGTCATGGCCACCAGCATCACGGTTCCCACCGCCAAGGCCGCCATCCGGGTCAGGAACCCGGCGACCAGGGCCAGCCCCCCGAAGAACTCGGCGAGTATCGCCGCGACTCCGAGGATCCAGGGGATTCCGAGGGTGTCCGTGAAAAAACCCACGGTCCCCGAAAAGCCGTATCCCCCGAACCACCCGAACAGCTTCTGCATTCCGTGGGGAAGGATCATAACCCCCAATGCAAGCCTTAACAGGAGGGCGGCCGGGTCGTCCGTCGTTCCGACCGCCCGCACGAACGGTTTCCACCTGCTTGCCTTTTCCGTTGTCTTCTTTTCCCTTGCCACCGCGTCCGCATTCGCCATCGTGCTCTCCTTCCGCCGTCCCCGCCGGCTTTAGTTGTGTATGCAACTA
Organism: Deltaproteobacteria bacterium; assembly: GCA_023489025.1. The sequence continues at coordinate 5,750 of JAMDCN010000161.1, forward strand.
AGATGCGGGGCTTGCCAAATGGTTGCATAGACAACCATCCGGGCGTATGCTTTCGCATATGGGAAGGCTCCATCGAAAGCAGTATGACGCCTGGTCGTCGTTTCTGCGGTTTCATGCGGTTGTCACAGGACGCATCGAAAGGACGCTCTCCGAGGCCGGGGTCATCCCGTTGACCTCGTACGACATCCTCCTGGCCGTCGACGGCTCTCCCGGGAAGCGGCTGCGCATGAGCGAGATCGCGGACCGGGTGGTCCTGAGCCGAAGCGGCCTGACCCGTTCAGTGGAGAAATTGATCAAGGAAGGCTGTTTGAAGCGGGAGGGCTGCCCGGAGGACCGTCGCGGGGCGTTCGCCGTCATCACGGAAAAGGGCCGCGAGGCGCTGAAAAAAGCCTGGCCCGTCTACAGCAAGGCGATCCGGACCCATTATGCGGCCCACCTTACCGACGATGAGGCGGTGAACTTGGCCTCATGGTTCCGCCGGGCCCTCCGGAATGTCGAGGCGAAAGGATCACGGGGACAATGGTCCGGTGAGGCCGCCGTATGCGGTCCGGAAAAGGACCGTCCGGGAGCTCGCTGCCGGCCTCGCCGATAATCTCACCGTCATCCCGAGGGAGGCGTAATCCTCCGGCGGTGACCCGGGGGGCCGGCTTCCCTAATCCCGGAACTTTCCGTGACAGGAGGCGCAGACCTCGAGGATCCTCCCGTAGGCGACGCCCGCCTTGGGGAGGCTGCCCGCCTTGAGCGCGGACTCGAGAGTTTTCGTCCTTTTCTCCATCTCCACGTAGAGGCCATGGAACTCCTTCGACCGGGCCAGGTTCTTGTGGGGGATGTCTTTTTCGTGCCCCTTGATGTGACGGTCGAGCAGCCCCGCGGCGTTCCCCGCGGCCTTGACGTCGCCGTGGATGATGGCGTCGGAGAGGGCGCGCATGGTCTCGTAGAACCGGCTCATCCTCTCGTGCTGCGCCTTCATGGCGGTATCGTCGTGTCCCGAGGAGCTCTCCTTGTGTCCCTCCCCGGTGCCGTGGCCCAATGCCGGGTGGGGGACGAAGAGGGATGCCAGAAAGAAAGCCGTCACTGCCATGCGACCGAGGTCTTTCATGAAGCGTCTCCTTTTGCCTTGGGAATCAGAACCAGATCCGCATGCCGCCGACCACTGCAAAATCCTCGACGTCCTCTCCAGCACGCCGCGCGAGGTCGGCCGTCTTGCCGAGCTTCCGCGTCCAGGAGATACCGACATACGGCGCGAACTCGCGCCTGATCTCATAGCGCACGCGCAAATCGAATTCGATGTCGTTGACGCCGGACCCGACGCCGAACTTTTCCACGTCTTGGGCGGCGACGTTCATCTCGAAACGCGGTTGCGCAATGAGCCGCTGGGTCAACAGCAGCTCGTAAGTCGCTTCCGCGCTTGCGGAGACATCGCCGCGGTCGCTGATGAAGAGGAAAGGCTCTACGTGGAACCAATAGGGCGCCAGCCCCTCAAGACCGACAACCGCAAAGGTGCGCGAGCGATCCGGCCCGCCATAGAGCCGGTCGTAGCGCACGCCCGCCTGGAAGTCCCAGTAGGGCGCGATGAGCCGACTGTAAAGGGCTTGTCCCTGAGCCTTTCCGCCGGAGGGGCCCGCGGTCCGAGCCTGGCCTTCCGTCTTGACCACGAGCCGGTTGTAATCACCCCCGATCCAGCCCTCCACGTCTTCCCAGCTGAGCGTGTCGGGTCCCTTGTTCCACCGGTACTCAAGCTGGCCGATCAAGAGGGAGCTGAAAATCCGGTCATCCTCGACCGGCGGCGGCCACTTCTCCCCGGCGAGCCCTTCCGATGCGAAAACGATCAGGACCGGAAGAAGGAACCCGAGACAGGCGGCCGAACAATAACGATGGAAGAGCGTCATCATCCTTTCATCTCCCTGCCGCTCTGAGAAACGGACACAACGCGGAACATTCCCGCGTCCATATGATAGAGGATGTGGCAATGGAAGGCCCACTGGCCGAGTGCGTCCGCGGTAATCTCCACCGACAGTCTTTCGCCCGGCTTCACGTTGATGGTGTGCTTGAGCGGCTTGTGCGCGCCGGCGCCGTTGTCGAGTTCCATCCACATGCCGTGGAGATGGATCGGATGGTCCATCATGGTGTCGTTCACCAGCGTCAGGCGCAGCCGCTCGCCGAAGCGGAAGGGGATCGGGTGGTCCTTGACCTCGGAATATTTCTTGCCGTCAAAGCCCCATATGTACCGCTCCATGTTGCCCGTGAGATGCAGCTCGATCTCCCGTTCGGGTTCCCGCCGGTCGCCACCCGGCGTGAGGCTGCGCAAATCGCCGTACACGAGCACCCGCCTCCCGGCATCCTCGAGGCCGGCGCCGGGCTCGTCGAGGTGGCTGCGCGGCATCATCGCCACCATGGAATTGCCGGGGCCGTGGTGGTCAGGGCCATGCATCACGCTCCTCTGCCGAGCGGGTTCCGGGGCCATGGCGTGGTCGGCCTTGTCCATGCCCGGCATGCCGGCGTGCGCGGCGGAGCCGCCCATGGACATCCCGCTGGATCCATGCATCCCCTCCATGCCATGCTCCCCGGTTACGCTCGCCATCCCCATGTCCGCCATCGTGCGAAGAGGCCGGGGCCGTGGCGAAGGGATCGGCGCGCTCATGCCCTCCCGCGATGCGAGGGTGCCGCAGGCGTAGCCGCTGCGGTCCATCGCCTCGGCGAAGATCGTATACGCCCGATCCTCCTTCGGCTCGACGATCACGTCGTAGGTCTCCGCGATGGCGATGCGGAACTCGTCCACAGTCACCGGCTCCACGTTCTGGCCGTCCGTCTGGATCACGGTCATCTCAAGCCCCGGGACGCGCACATCGAAATAGCTTGCCGCGCCGGCGTTGATGAATCGCAGACGCACCCGCTCGCCGGGACGGAAGAGGCCGGTCCAGTTGGCGCCCGGCGGTAGCCCATTCAGGAGGTACGTATAGGTGTACCCCGTGACGTCGGCGATGTCGGTCGGGTCCATGCGCATGCGGCCCCACATCAGGCGGTCCGAGACCGCCGCCCGCCATCCACCTTCGCCAACGTCCCGAAAGAAGTCCCCGACCGTGCGCTTCTGGAAGTTGTAGTAGCCGCCCTTCTTCTTGAGCTTGGCCAGGACTTTGTGGGGATCCTCGAAGGTCCAGTCGGAGAGCACCACCACGTAGTCGCGATCGTAGGCGAACGGCTCCGGTTCCGCCGGATCGATGATCAGGGGCCCATAGTGCCCCAACTGTTCCTGCATGCCGGTGTGGCTGTGGTACCAGTAGGTGCCGCTCTGTATGACCGGGAAGCGGTAAGTGAAGGTCTCCCCCGGCTTGATCCCCGGAAAGCTGACGCCGGGCACGCCGTCCATGTCGGCCGGCAGAATGATCCCATGCCAGTGAATTGAGGTGTCTTCCTCCAGTCGGTTGGTCACCCGGATAACGGCGGTTTGCCCTTCGCGCAGGCGCACCAGGGGACCCGGAACCGAGCCGTTGATGGTCGTGGCCGTCGCGTCCTTTCCGGCGATGTCGATCGTCCGCTTGCGGATCATCAGGTCGATGACGGTTCCGTCTTTGCTCGTGCTCACCTCCGTTCCGGCCGTCGCGCTTTGCCCACGCGTATGCCGGGACGATGCGCTCGAGCCCCGCCAGCAGGCCCATCCCCGCCGCGCACTGCAGGAATCGGCGTCTCGATAAGCCGCTGGGTCTCTCCCTCGCCATACCAGAATCTCCTTTGCTGGCATTTTGAGATTGGCTGGCACCCTGTTGAGGCGCGGTTCGTTCGGTGCAACGGGAACGTGTTCGGCGGCGACCGCCGTGGAGGCGACGCCCACACGCCCGGCGACCCAGTCCGGACGGAGTTGTCACGCCGCTCGCCGAAGGAGGTGTAATCTTATCAAAGAAGGGCTCTGCTGTCCCGTTCTTTGAGGGCTACAAACGGAATAATTCTTTAGAATCATGACGATATCCTATATATTCACCGTGATCGATCTCAATTCGCCCATATCCTGTGGCCATTCCGATTTCGAAGGGATGGCCATATAGGCAGGGTATATAGATCTCGCCATCCACCGGGACTACGACTACCTGGAATGGATCGCCCGCCTCACTTCCCACATTCCCGACCATCCCCGGGAAAAAGGAAATGCCTATCTCAAGGATGACGATCACACCGCCAGGCCATCCATGACCGTCGGAAGCGGCCGTGGCCGGTAGGGATAAGTTGCCCTCTTCCTCGCACAGCGGAAATAGGAATTTCCCGTCGTTTCAATGTGATATTCTGAATTCAGAAATGTTTTGGGAAGGAGGTTGCACCCATGGGCGGGACCCTGCCGGTCGATGCCGAGATCCGCGAGCGCGGACAGTTGACGATTCCGAAATCCATCCGTACATCCAGCCATCTGGACGAGGGGAAGCGCGTGCGGGTGATTCCGCTCGGGG
>JAMDCN010000017.1 GCA_023489025.1 Deltaproteobacteria bacterium
CCCCAATCTTCTCGAAGGGGCCACGCACTTGGTCTTCAGGCTCTCCGACAGTGAGCTGCGTCATTTTGGCCATCACGGCGGCGGCGAATTTTTGCAGGGCATCGTGGATCAAATCACTCTTGCTCACGCTATCATTTCCTTTCACCCTCCGACGTTTCTCTGTTGTGCATCTGACTGTTGGAAGCTAACTCTCCGCTTCGGCTGCAGGCGCTCAATGAGAAAGAGGCGAGCCGTCAGATTCAGACGATAATTAGACCGCAAACTTTTGTTATTTCAATACTTACGGTCCAATGCTTTCATTCAATTGGATATATCGCCTCCCGAATATAGGTCAAAACGTATCCGACTATGGTGCCTAATAAGAAACTAAACGTAGATCCATCTACTCTTCCTACGTATGTAAGTCCACCCGCAACCAAAACAACGAAAATAATTACAATCGCGGCTCCGATGGACATTTTGGTCCTGAAGCGTGATTCCGATTCCTTCGATTTCAGAGACCTCTCAGTTATCGTCGTAATTATACTTATGACTGGTTCGACGCGATCAGCAATTGTATTGATGATCTCTGTCAAGCTATCTGGGGGGGCCTTTGCAGTAACTGGAATTGGCGAGCTCTGTGTCGTCTGAGAAGATTGGGGGCAGCCTTTTTCTTCTGACATTTTTTCACCTCATCGGTCTTTCTTTATTTTTAGATTGACAGTCTAACGCTCAGGATCAGCAGCGGCGGCGCTGGACCGAGGTGATTACCTCGATCGGTCCCATGTCGGGTTTGTCGTTAGAGGTAGTCATATGCCTGGTCGTACTCCTATCACTTATTCTAAGCAACAGGAGCGTCCGTGCCAAACGGGGGTAAATTCAGGACTCCACTACCTCCCCACTTCTCCTGGTCGCAGCTCAGTTCGCCGTTTTTAGTCCCAAATAGGCCGAGATGTTCCGATACGGATACTTGGGGGATGATCCGTCGCCAATTTGACATCCGGGCATTTCAACGCAGTCGACGACGAAACAGGGTCAGTGCGGCTTCGATTTCCCTTCTGGGATTTTCGAGGTCTGCCCTCGTGATCAACCGCGGGTCGTCGAATGCGGTCACGATCGTTTCTCCATGGCTGCCCATGGGGTAGTTACTCCCTTGGGGAGGCCTCGCCATCAGGGTCCTCATCCCAATCCCACTTAAGGCGACGTTGTAAACCATCCGGTCGTATCGCTTGAAGGGATCTCTTTCTCTATAGTAGGCACATGCGAAGGCGAAGCTTCGCTTCAGGCCAATGATGATGTCCTCCTCGATTAAGACCAATGAGCCCAAATAATTCTCGTGGCCTTCCACCGATGGGCGCCCCGTGACGTTCAAGTCGACGACGAGCATGCCCCGGGTCGTCAGCTCCAGCCGGACCTCATCCGAACCTTGGCGACGATACTTTTCCCCGGATTGGATGAGGACGATCTCGTTCACACCGATTTCGGTGGTCTTTGGGTAATCGTACGAGAACAGATCAACGCCTAACGTGTGTCCGATCTCGAGAAGCCGATGTCCGAACTCCTTAGTTCCCAGCGCGACCGGATCGACCATTTCGTCGACGCGCTCCGGAGCGAGGACAAAGCGAAGCCCAGTTTCGTTGGAAAACCGATGAGGATTGTTGAGCCTCTCTGTGATCACGGCAGGTATGACCTCCGGCTTCTGCAGTTGACGGATCAAAGGTGTTAGCGACAGCTCCACCGCCGACTCCAGCTCCGACGGGTTGGTGTAGGTGTGGCGGAATAACCCATCGATATAGTCAGACACCCTACTGACGAGCCGCTCCCCATCCGCGTCGCGGTCGCATCGCTGGATGAATGCCAAAATACAGATGCGGTGCCGAATCGCCTCTTCGTACTCCTCTTCGACAACAAGTTTCCCTGACGGTGCCGTCCATCCTCCCCTGTCCCCAAGGATAGCAATGTATATGTCGCAGCTTGCGACGCCGTCCAAACAGGCATTTCGGGATGAGACTGAAAGACTCGGTAATTCCTCGACGAGCACCGGTTCCCCGCCGGCAGAATGAATACCCCTCTTCGCCGCCTGCCTATGGTCCCCGAAACCATCCATAACGGAGCTGACGAAAACCCTTGGACGCATTAGGTCATTCCCATCAATCGCGGATTACCACGTTCGCACTGCCGCACTTCTCGCACTTGGGAGCGGCAGCTTGGATTCGCTCACGTTCGGCTTCCTCACGGCTGTAAACCTTAATCCGTTTTTCAAAACCGCATTGCCGGCACACGACGGTGACCATTTTCATCGTCTCGCCCCTTTATTCGCGAAGTCAGCATTTTCTCGCGTCATTGGACTGGTGCGACCGTCGAATTGTCGAATCTTACGTCACATATACGAATTCGGTGTGTCCTCGCTGGTTTCACCAATCCCCACGTGGAAGAGCTGCGACCATTAATGCATCAGAAGACCGGTTCGCACGGCATGCTCATTTCCTCTTTCGTTCTGCGTCATCCATCTTGCCACGACGGCTCCGATTCTCTGTCAAATCCACCAGTGTGGCGCTGTTCGCTTCCTTCAGGACCTCCGCGGGATACCACGCGCGGTTCTTCTCCGCATACCGCCCCACCGCTTCCAGGACCAATAGATGCGGGAGATTCATCTCCGACGCCATCTTCCTGCAATCAATTGGATCTCCATATAACATCTCAGCCATCTGGCGGAATGCACGAGGCCGTTCAATGAGAATGTCCACAAGCGATTTCTTCCTTAACCCAAGTTTGTTGAGTTGTTGGTTCAGGTACACGTATTGGCGCTGTGAGGTGATCTCGAGATCGCGCGCGCGTCGAATGAGGGCCTGAACCGATACCTTCCATCGCAGCCCCAGCCTCCTCAGACTCATCAAGGTCACGGGGGGAACAAGTTCTCGCATCATCGCTTCCCGGGGCATTAAAAGTTCCGAGGCAAACCGGTTTGCCTCCTTCTCCATGGTGCGGATATCCTTATCGACCGCATGGTGAAGAACCAAATGTCCGAGCTCGTGCGCAATGTTGAACCGGAGCCGGTCTCCCGGCCCCCGTGCTGAGAAAACCATGACCGGGCGTTGAGCTTCCTTTCCCAACCATAGAGAGAAAGCGTCGTACTTGTCGATATCCATCGGGATGGCGAGAACGAGAACGCCGGTCATTTCAATTGGCCGGATAAGCAAGTCTACCGGATCGTCCGGCGGGAGGCCGAGAACGGACCGTGTGATCCGCGCTGCCGCTTCCGGATCTCCCTCCTGCCGGGGAAGTCGCAATGGAATCTTACTGAGGCCAACTTCCATCTTTTCCACGGACTCGTAGATTATCTTCCCGTATTGCCGGAGCCGATTTTTGTCTCCGCTCGATAAAGAAGCCTTCGCCCGGAATAGCAACGAGCCGAGAGGGAAATCCGACGCGAATCCCTGCCGGAAAAATGCAATCGGAAAACCCGTCTGAAAGGCGATCGCCTGCAACTTTTCCTGGGACGGCGCTGCCATGCCGCCCTCGAACTGCGCGATCGCCGATTGGTAGACTCCGATTCTGCGGGCCAGTTCAGTTTGCGTCCATCCTCGGATCTCCCGGGCCTGCCGGAAGCGATCGCCGCTAAGCACCCTTGCCCTCCGATTCGGTTTCCTCGTCCCGCAGGAACGTGATCGGGAGGTCCGCCGGTGTCACGATCTCTGCCGTGTCAGGAGTCCGTATAGGGGTTGCGGATACATCAGCAATCGGATGCGGGATCGGACATATCCAATGCTTCTCGATGGAGGATTTGCTTGTTCCGCCGCCCTTTGGACAGGCAAGCAGGAGTTCTTTGAACAAATACTCCCGATCGACGTCCCAGAGAACCACAAGATTGACTTTTTCCCACTGCTCTTCCCCGGGAAGACCAAGGGAAAGCTGGTGGTAGAATGCCTGTCTGGCCTTCGATGGGCCGGCTACCGGAAGATCACCGCCATCGGCCTTGAGGATCCGGATGCGGTAGGTGCCGTACGTCAAAAGAAGCCCGTTATTGGCCATAACCCCGACGTCAAAGACATCTTCCTCCTCCGCAGTCTGCCCCGCCGCCTTGAGGCATTGCTTCGTGATGTAGCGGACCAGACCAGGGGTAAAAAACGTGTCGACCGACTCTTCCCGTTTTTCGAAAAAATCGCGGGCGTAGGCGGTTGCAGCCTCGATGGCGTCATAGAGAGTAGGAATGAGCTGCGAGAGGTCTCCCAGTACTACTTGCGGTGAAGGCACGGAAGGCATATATCCTCCAAGATGCTTTGTATAAAGTTCACTGATATTATCAGTAAGTATTTAGCTCGCAGTCAAGATATTCTTTTCGTCTCGGACATTTTTCTTGGCCTACGCGAATTTCACCATATTGTTAGCAATATTTCTTATCATCTGCAGGTTATGGAATCGGTGTTGAAGACCTCATCACGTTTCCATGGAACTTCGCGTTCTCTTCTCCCTCATGCTTATCATCGTGTTTTCCATAGATGACCCGCGATTCCATAAAAAAGAAACGTCCTATCAGGAAACGGCCAGGTGCGCTCGAGAAGTCAGGTCGTCAGGGGCGGATGGACAGGGCGTGGTGGAAAACGTTGCGGGGGTCCCAGCGGGCCTTGATCTGTTTCAGTCGTGGGTAATTGGCCTTGTAGTACAGCGTGTGCCAGGGGACGCCGGAAGTATTCCACTCCGGATCGGCAAGGTCGACATCCGGATGGTTGCCGTATACGACGTTGTGAGAATCGAGGCGCGTTGGGCCGAGGGTGCCCGTCCTGAATAATTCGGGGAGGGGATTGAGGCGGTCAGCAGCCCTTTCATCTCGAGTTTGCCGTACTGGCGGCGCCGGAGAAGGAGCAGGCCGTACAGCTTCGCGTAGGGAGCCCAGGAACAGCTTCCGGTACGCCTCGCCGAGCGTGGCGCCGGGCTCGACCGCCTTGGTGTCAGGGCGAGACCTCCTCCCGCTTCCGAGAATCCAATCGGTAATCGGCGGAGTACAACGATTCGGAGAAGAAAGGAGAGCGTTATGGCGCGCCTCGTCCGATTCCACCAGACCGGTGGCCCGGAAGTGTTGAAGGTCGAGCACGTGGACGTACCGCCGCCGGGGCCGGGAGAAGTCCGCATCGCGGTGAAGGCGCTTGGCCTGAACCGGGCCGAGGCGATGTTCCGTTCGGGCCACTACCTGGAGCCACCCACGTTCCCCGCCCGCCTCAGTTACGAGGCGGCAGGCACCGTCGCGGAGCTCGGCGAAGGCGTGCAGGGCTTTAAGGTCGGCGACGCCGTCAGCACCATCCCGGCTTTCTCGCAGAACCACTACGGCGTCTACGGCGACACGGCAACCGTGCCGGCCTTTGCGGTGGCCAGGCACCCTGCGTCGCTGTCGTGGGCCGAGGCGGCGGCGGTATGGATGCAATATGCCACCGCGTACGGGGCGTTGATCGACATTGCGGACCTGAAGGCGGGCGACACGCTGCTGATCCCGGCGGCTTCCAGCAGCGTGGGCATTGCCGCCATCCAGATTGCACGGATGATCGGCGCCGCGCCCGTGGCGCTCACGCGCGGCAGCAGCAAGCGCAAGGCTTTGCTTACCGCCGGTGCGGCGCACGTCATCGTAACCGAAGAGCAGGACCTGGTCGCCGAGGTGAACAAGCTCACCGAGGGGAAGGGAGCCCGCATCGTGTTCGACCCGGTGGGCGGGCCTACCGTCGCCAAGCTGACGGCGGCGATGGCCGAGCGCGGCATCATGTTCCTGTACGGCGTCCTCAGTACCGACCCGACGCCGCTTCCGCTGATGGACGTGGTGGCCAAGTCGCTGACCATCCGCGGCTATGTTCTGTTTGAGGTCACCCAGGATCCGCAGCGGCTCGAACGAGCCAAGAAGTTCATCGTCGACGGCCTGTCCGCGGGCAAGCTCAAGCCGGTGGTCGCCAAGACGTTCCCGCTCGAGCAGATCGTCGAGGCGCATCGGTACATAGAGTCGAACCAACAAGTCGGCAAGATCGTGGTGACGGTCTAAGTGCGGGACATGGGACTTTCGAGGTCTCCGTGGAGCCGATTCGCTGGGCACGTAAATTGAAGACTGATTCCATATGAGCGACGATTTGAAATCGCAAATTGCGATATCAAGACCGCCCCTTCGGGCAGAGGAAATTTCCCAGCGAATTCATACTCTTCGGGGCCACCGCGTCATGCTGGATGCGGACCTTGCGGAACTGTACGGTGTCCCAACAAAGGCCTTCAATCAGGCAGTCCAGCGGAATGCCAAACGATTCCCGGAAGACTTCAAGTTCCAACTCTCGCGCGATGAGGCCAATTCTTTAAGGTCACAAATTGTGACCTTAAAGACCGGACGCGGACAACATCGAAAATACCTCCCTTACGCCTTCACCGAGCAAGGCGTAGCAATGCTATCAGGTGTCCTTAGCAGTCCTCGCGCGGTTCAAGTCAATATTGCGATTATGCGGGCGTTTGTCCGGATGCGTCGGATGCTCGAATCCAACGAGGAACTGGCCCGAAAGGTGGAAGCTCTTGAAAAGAAGTATGACTCCCGATTCCGCATGGTCTTCGACGCGATCCGTGCCCTGATGGAGCCACCCAAGACACCGCGGCGGCGGATCGGATTCTGATCCTTTCACGTAAGGACCCTGTTCGACATCCGGACGCGATGGGATCGTGTTGTGACTTCAAGTTGCTGGACGGGAGGTAAGTTTCGCGACAAGCTGTTCCGGAAGTTCGTCCCTGTTCTCCCGAGTGACCAGGATCGGCTCTACATCCTTCCGGCGCCGGATGTTATCGATGAAATCGCCGCCTCCGCGCAGCGGGATCGTTGCCAGGATCGGGTGATCCGTCTCGAATGCCTGCTCGACCCTCCGTACGAAGTCACCCGAGCAGCATTCCATCTTCCCGATCTCGTCGATGAGAAGCACCCTGCCCGCCTCCGCCTCCATCGAAGGGAGGGCGATCTCTTCGAACGCTTTTACGTTGACCCGGTACGAGCCTACCCGCGGTCCGGGTCTCGGATCCTTGCGTGCCAGTTCGCCCCGCTTCCCTTCGAGGGATATCACCTGGAAGCCGATGCGCTGCCCCGTGTCGTCGCGGACTTCTTCCGTGTAAAAACCGGAGGCGCCGCCGCCGAGCATATCCGCGACCTTCCGAACGACGGTCGTCTTCCCGCATCCCGGGGGACCGGTCAGCAGGATCCTCTTACCGGCGGAAGGTTTTGCATCAGGCGACATCCCGTGTAGAACCACCTCCCCTTTCGGCGAGTTGTACCTTGGATGTTCGGGAACCGCAAGCTGTTCCCATCGACGGGCAAAGGGAGCCGGAATAAGGAACCAAGAGGGAGGCTCCGCTCATCGTATTATTCAAGCATCTAACGGTGCGCGCGCAGGTCGAAAAGCGAAAGGCTTCATGAGCACCCCGGCAAAGGCCGGGAACGAAAGGAGACCCCATGCAGAAAATCACACCGTTCCTTTGGTTCGATGACAACGCCGAAGAGGCGGCGAAATTCTACACCTCCATCTTCCGGAATTCGAAGATCGTAAGCGTTTCACGCTACGGCGAAGCGGCGGCAAAGGCGTCCGGAAGACCGAAGGGATCGGTCATGACCGTAGCGTTCGAGCTGGAAGGACAGCCGTTCGTCGCGTTGAACGGTGGCCCGGTTTTCACGTTCTCGCCCGCCATATCGTTGTTTGTGAACTGCGATACCCAGAAGGAAATCGACGAGCTGTGGGGGAAGCTTACCGACGGCGGGGAGGAAGTGGAATGCGGCTGGCTCAAGGACAAGTACGGCGTGTCCTGGCAGATCGTTCCTTCGGCCATCGTCGAGATGATCAGCGATCCCGATGTCGCAAGGTCGGATAGGGTCATGGCGGCGGTGGTCAAAATGAAAAAACTCGACATCGCGGTGTTGAAGAAAGCCTATGGGCAACCGCAAGCCGACACCGGCGGCTATCGGAAAAAGTCGGCCTGACTAAGGATCCCGGGGGGGCGATCACGGGACGGGATGAAGCTCCTTGATTCCCATGGCCGCCCCGCGTCCGGCGTACGAGGACCGTTCATGTATTCTCCCAAGGCGTGACAAGCTGGAAATAATTATTGTCGGGATCGGCGAAGGTCGCGATCATCATTTTCGGTTCTTCCGACGGATTGTAAGGCTCCGCGACGACCGCGGCCCCGAGCTTCTTGATTCTTTCGAATTCTCCCTTAACATCCTTGGTCTCAAAATTGAACATTACCCTTTCGGGGTTCGCGTTCTTGCCCTGGACTTTGTCATGCGGACCAAAGGTGATGAACCCCTTGCCGGCCATGAATCCGTAATATCCGCCTTCCGACCAATCGGGGTCTTTCTGGAAAACCGTCTTGTAAAAATCCGCTAGTTTTTTGGGATCCCCGGAAAAAACCAGGATGGAATTGAAATCCAGCATGATCTTCGCCTCCTTTTCACGGCAATCTGTTTTTCTTTAGATGAGCGGTCCAACGAAAGGTTGGCAGGCTTCTGGATGCACCTCCGATTCCCTGCATGTCGAACCAGAAAACGCTGACATGAAATAAGTCCATGGCATTGCCCGTATAATCGGAACTATCGGATCGGGAGAGTCAATGGGACCTGACGAGATCATCGCTGCATATCGGCTGGAGCGGCACCCGGACGGAGGCGGTGAGCTGCAAGTGGCAAGAACTTCTGGGGATTACACCCTTGCGGACGGTGACCTTGGAGGAATCGCCGGGATCCGGTCACAATTTGTGACCGGTGCGCAGGGCATGTAACTTGAATCCCGATTCTACATGAGCGACGACACGAAATCGGAAACGGCGATATCCACACAGCTCCTCGGGGCAGAGGAGATCTCCCGGCGGATCCTCACCGTTCGGGGGCATCGGGTCATGCTGGACGCTGACCTTGCGGAACTATACGGGGTAACGACGAAAGTCTTCAATCAGGCTGTCAAGCGGAACGCGGAACGATTCCCGGAAGATTTCATGTTTCTGCTCTCGCGGGATGAAGCCCATTCTTTAAGGTCACAATTTGTGACCTTAAAGAAACCCGGACGCGGCAAGCATCGGAAATATCTACCTTTTGCCTTCACGGAGCAGGGCGTCGCAATGCTATCCGGGATTCTTCACAGTCCGCGCGCAGTTCAGGTCAATATTGCCATCATGCGTGCGTTTGTCCGGATGCGGCGGCTGCTTGTATCCCACGAGGAACTGGCACACAAACTGAACGCCCTCGAAAAGAAATACGATGAACAATTCCGCGTGGTCTTCGACGCGATCCGTGCTCTGATGGAACCGCCAAAGAGGCCACGTCGACGGATCGGATTCTGAACCTTTCAGGTAAGGACCCTGTTCGATATCCGGACGTGATGGGCCGGATATTATCGATGAAATCGCCGCCTCCGCGCAGCGGGATCGTTGCCGGGATCGGGTATTCCGTCTCGAATGCCTGCTCGACCCTCCGTACGAATTCACTCTTGCAACATTCCATCTTGGCGAGTTGCACCTTGGATGTTCGAGAACCGCAAGATGTTCCCATCGACGGGCAAAGGAAGCCGGAAGGCGGAACCAAGAGGGATGCTCCGCTCATCGAATGATTCGAGCATCGAATAAAAGACAATTCCGCAATGAAAAGTCCGACAAACCGCGAGGAGACGGAGGAGCAGCTGAATCAGATCTTTAAGTGCGGCTCGCAGGGGCCTGCATCCGCTCCGATGCTCGCCGCGCCGCATCCTCGCGAGCTCTACGTGAACCGATCACGCAGGAATCGCAAGGATGCCTGGAAGCGACGAACGCGCCTCTCACCTCTTCCGGCGTCGGGGTCGTCCTCCGACCGAGGCATGCGACTGCGTCCCGTTCGTAATCGCACTGTGACATGGCATCTCCCTCCCATGCCGTACAGAGCGACCGAACCCGGATTCGGTTCCCCTAACTTCTGCACTGACTCCTCACCACGCTCGAAATGACTTGAAGTCACACGCTTCAGCCTCAAGTAGAGGGATTGGACGATCCCATATTACAGGGGGATGCCTGGGAACCGTCCGAAGTACCACGGCATCCGAATATCTTGTGAGCAAATGTCGATTTCAGGCGCCCAGGAACGACTAACAGGCGGAAGAACAATTTCGCAATCCGAAGCGGCGGAGGCGCGTTC
>JAMDCN010000010.1 GCA_023489025.1 Deltaproteobacteria bacterium
GCTTCCCATTGAGGCTGCTGACGGGCTCCACCGCCCGGGCCAGGCTGCTGCGGACGTTCCTGCCGCTGACCGTCTTTTTGGTGATTGTGCTGGACGTTCTTCACGGTGTCTTTCCCGGGTTTTTCACCACAAACAATGCGCTGGCGGCGGCGATATCGGCGATGGTCTTCGCGGCGGCCTCGGGGATCGTCGTCTCGCGGGTGGCAATTGTGATCGGCAGGGCCATGGATCGGGCCGAGGAGCAACGGAAGCAGACCGAGGAGGCGCTCCTCCGCCTGGCCACGGCCGTCGAACAGTCCGCCGAGGCGATCGTCATCACCGACATCGAGGGGACGATCCAATACGCCAATCCCGCATTCGAGCGGATCACGGGATACGGCCGGGAGGAAGTCGTCGGCCGGACTCCCCGCATCCTCAAGAGCGGGAAGCACGGCGAGGAGTTCTACCGGGAACTGTGGTCCGCCATCAAACGGGGGGAGGTCTGGACGGGCACTTTTGTCAACAAGCGGAAGGACGGAGGCCTGTACGAGGAAGAAGCGATCATCTCCCCGGTACGGGACTCTTCCGGCGCGCTGATGAACTTCGTCGCGGTCAAGCGGGACGTCACCAACGAGCGGAAGATGGAGGCGCAACTCCGCCAGTCGCAGAAGATGGAGGCGGTCGGAAAGCTCGCCGGCGGGATCGCGCACGACTTCAACAACCTCCTCACCGCGGTCTCGGGCTACAGCGAGCTGGTTCTGAACCGCATCGCCGGCGACGACCCGAACCGCCGCTACATCCAGGAGATCCAGAACGTCTCCGGGCGGGCCGCGGCGCTGACGCGGCAGCTCCTGGCCTTCAGCCGCCGACAGATCCTCCAGCCCAGGGTCATCGAGCTGAATGCCGTCGTCGCGGAGATGGACCACATGCTCCGGCGCCTCATCGGCGAGGACATCGACCTCTTCACGGTCCTCGATCCCGGCCTCTGGAGGGTGAAGGCGGACCCGGGACAGATCGAGCAGGTGATCGTGAACCTGGCCGTCAACGCGCGGGACGCCATGCCGGAAGGAGGAAAGATGACCATCGAGACGGCGAACGCCCACATCGACGAGGCCTACGCCAGCGGGCACGTCGCCATACGCCCCGGGCCCTACGTCATGCTTGCGTTGAGCGACACCGGCGTCGGGATGGACGCGGAGACGATGTCCCGCGTCTTCGAGCCCTTTTTCACCACCAAGGAAAAAGGGAAAGGGACGGGGCTGGGCCTGTCGACCGTTTATGGAATCGTCAAGCAAAGCGGCGGCTATATCTGGGTCTACAGCGAGCCCGGTCGCGGGACGACGTTCAAGATCTATCTCCCGCGCACGGAAGGGCAGGCGGAGGCGCCGGCGCCGGCGCCCGCCTCGCCGGACCTGATCCGGGGCTCGGAGACCATCCTCCTGGTGGAAGACGAGGACGCCGTCCGGCCGTTGGTCCGGGAAGTTTTGGAGAGGAACGGCTATACCGTCCTGGCCGCCGGGAACGGAGAGGAAGCCCTGCGGGTCGCCGGCCGACATGAAGGGAATATCCATCTCATGGTGTGCGACGTGGTGATGCCGGGAATGAGCGGGGTGGAGTTGTCGCGCAGGATCGCACCCGCCCGCCCCGATATGAAAGTCCTGTACATGTCGGGCTACACGGACAACGCCATCGTCCACCACGGCGTCCTGGACCCCGGCACCGCCTTCCTCGAAAAACCGTTCACGCCGGACGCCCTGGCGCGGAAAGTGCGCGCGGTGCTGGACGGCGGCCGCCCGTAGAAAACCGGCAACCCATCCGGGTTCTCTCCCCTACCCGATTAAATTAAAGTTATCGAACCGGTTTTCCGATAATAAAACCGAACGATCGAAGCCGATCAGGAGGTTCATCATGGACTTCTTCCGCCCGGGGAAACCTACGGTGCGCCATAAATTTTTAAAGAATTCCTTGCCGCGATTCTTCGCCTGCCCGCTGGCGGCACTCCTTCTCGCCGGTTCCGTATGCCACGGCGGCGACCTGAACGCGATCAAGGAACGGGGGGTGCTGCGGCATCTCGGAATTCCCTACGCCAATTTCGTCACCGGCAGCGGCGAGGGGATGGACGTCGACCTTGTCCGGCTCTTCGCGCAGGACATCGGCGTGAGATACGAATTCGTCCCTGTCGACTGGAGCCAACTCTTCCCCGCGCTGATCGGCCAAAGAATCAAGGTGAAGGGAAACGATGTCGAGTTCCTCGAAAAAACCCCGGTTCGAGGGGATATCGCGGCAAACGGCATTACCATCCTCCCCTGGCGGGAAAAAATCGTGGCCTTTTCCGATCCGGTCTTCCCGACCCAGGTCTGGGTCGTGGCCCGCGCGGATTCCCCGGTCCGTCCCATCCGGCACACCGGGAACCTCGGAAACGATATCGCGGAAGTGAAAAAACTTCTCCCGGGCCGCACCCTTCTCGGGACCCCGGGCACCTGTCTCGATCCTTCGCTCTATGGGCTGGAAGATGCCGGGGTGAACCTGCGGACCTTCCGCGGCCGGCTCGACGACATCGCGCCCGCGGTCATCAAAGGGGCAGCGGAACTGTCCCTCCTCGACGTCCCGGATGCCCTCCTTTCTCTCCAGAAATGGCCCGGGCAGATCAAGATCATCGGACCCGTCAGCGATCGCCAGCAGATGGCCGTCGCCTTTTCCAGGGAGTCCCCCGAGCTCCGGAAAGCGTTCAACCGGTTTCTGGAAAAGTGCAAGAGCGACGGGACCTATCTGACGCTGATCAAAAAATATTATCCATACGTTTTCGACTACTACCCTGAGTTCTTCGCAGTTCCATCAGGAAGCGGAACTCAAGAATCATGCCCTCCGGTATTTCTTTTCCGACGCGAAGGGGCGGATCGACCATCTTGCCCGTTCCAACGCGGTCGCCGCCTATTTCGAGAGCAAAGCGCTCGGGATGAGCATGGAATACGGACTTAACCTCAGCCTCCCGCCGATCCGGCACCGCTTTCTTGAGGTCGTGCGGAACCACCTCGTCGAGGAGAAGCGCGTCTTTACCAGGATCGTGCTGATCGGCAACGACGGAAGGCTTTTGGTCGATGCAGGGGAAGAGAGTGCCGCGAAGCCGGTCCCCTCATGGAACCCCTTCCTTTCGCCTTCGCACCGGGAGGCGACGATCGTGGCTGTGTCCGGCGGAAACGAAGTCTTGGTTTCGGCGGCCTATCACCTCCGAACGCGACACGAGGGGCAAATCATCGCCTGGATAAACCCCGAGACGATCGTCGGTCTGCTTCGGGATGACTGCTTGCCCGGAAGAATCGATTACCTTGCAACGAGCTCGAAAGAGACCCCTCCGATATTCTGCGGGTCCTCTTCCCCCGACTTTCTCGGACTTCCGGAACTTCCTCCCTCCCCGAAAGATCCGTCCGAGTTTTCCATGGAACGGCGCAACGGCACGAAGCAGGCGATGGTCGGGATCCGCCTGCCGATCGATGGAACGCCGTACTCTTTCGTGCTGATGGCGGATGCGCCGCAGGCCCTCGGCCGCATAACGCCGCAACACCTTCTCGCGGGGATGAGCCTGGGGGCGGCCTTTGTCCTGGCGGGGTGCGTCTACCTGTTTTTCCTTACCATGAAGTCATCGCTGTTGAAGGAGCGTCTCGACCAATCCATTTTGCGGGAGGAAGCGCTTCAGGCCAGCGAAGCACGGTTCCGTGCGCTGATCGAGAACGCACAGGACGCGATCGTGGTCATCGACGAAAAGGGGGCGATCCGGTACGCCAGCCCTTCCGTCGAGCGTGTCGTTGGTTATTCCCCGGAGGAATTATTGGGGAAACCGGTGTTCGATTTACTGGACCCCGCGGAGCTCGGCCGCTCCCTCTCCCTCCTGTCGGAGGCCATCGCCCACCCCGGTGCGTTTCTTCCGAAGCCGAGGGAAGTCAACTTCCGGCACAAGAACGACACCTGGCGGACCCTCGAGTTCGTCGGGCGGAACTTCCTGAGCGATCCCCGGATCGGCGGCATCGTCCTGAACGTCCGCGACATCACCGAACGCAAGAAGCTTGGAGATCAGCTCCTCCAGGCCGTCAAAATGGAAGCCGTAGGGAAGCTTGCCGGCGGGATCGCGCACGACTTCAACAACCTTCTCACGGGGATCATGGGATACAGCACCCTGCTCCTGCAGGGACTGGAAAACGGCAACGGGATGCGGGACCACCTCGAGGAGATCCGGAAAGCCGCGGAGCGGGCATCGGCCCTGACCCGCCAGCTTCTGGCGTTCAGCCGGAAGCAGATCATCCAGCCCAAGGTGCTGGATCTCCGGACCGTGATCGCGGACCTGGACAAGATGCTGCGCAGGGTGATCGGGGAAGACGTCGAACTGCTGACGGTCCCGGCGGAAGCCCTCTGGAAGATCAAGGTGGACCCCGGACAGATCGAACAGGTGATCCTCAATCTGGCGGTGAACGCCCGGGACTCGATGCCGGAGGGCGGCAAATTGACCATCGAGACCGCAAACGCGCACCTGGACGATCTCTACGCAAGGAGGCATCAGGCGGTCCGGGAAGGGCCGCATGTGATGCTGGCCGTGTCGGACACCGGATGCGGGATCCCCCGGGAGATCCAGCACAGGATCTTCGACCCCTTCTTCACGACGAAGGAACCGGGAAAGGGAACGGGGCTGGGACTTTCGACGGTTTACGGGATCGTAAAGCAGAACATGGGAAACATCTGGGTATACAGCGAACCGGGAAGGGGGACCACTTTCAAGATCTACTTCCCCATGGTGGACGTTTCCCCGGAACCGGCATCGCCGGCGGAACGGGCTTCGGAGGAGACGGAAACGAGGCGCGGATGCGAAACGCTGCTGGTGGCGGAGGACGACGACCTGGTGCGCGATTTGATCCGGACGATCCTGTCCGGTACCGGCTACACGGTGCTGGAAGCGCGGGACGGGATGGAGGCATGGGAGATCGCCCGGCGGCATGAAGGCCCGATCCACATGCTGGTGACCGACGTGGTGATGCCGCGCATGGGCGGCCGGGAACTCGCGGCCCTGTTCGCGGGCCAACGAACGGGAGCGAAGGTGCTCTTCCTGTCGGGATACACGGACGATGCCATCGTCCGCCACGGGGTGCTCGAAGCCGGCGTGGAGTTCATCCAGAAACCGTTCCGCCCGGCGGAACTGGTCCAGAGGATCCGGACGCTTCTGAACGCCGAGGACCGGGCGATCCCTACGACGCGTCCAAAACCTCCCGGACCTTGTGAGCCAACGTGGCCGCGCTGAAGGGCTTCTGGATGAAAACCATCTCCTGCCTCGTCCTCCCCGGCGGAAACGTTCCCTCTTCCGCGTAGCCCGACATGAATAACACCTTCATCCCGGGGGATATCCCGTGCATGCGCTCCGCCAGTTCCCTGCCGCCCATCCCGGGCATCACCATGTCCGTGAGTAACAGATCGATCGGTTTTTTTACGGT
Organism: Deltaproteobacteria bacterium; assembly: GCA_023489025.1. The sequence goes on from JAMDCN010000010.1 coordinate 5,454, forward strand.
GCGGCCGAGCCGGAGCGCCTCCTCTCCGTTGGAGGCTTTCAGGACGGTGTATCCCTGCATGCAAAGGATCTCCTCGACCAGGTTCCGGACCTCCCCCTGATCCTCCACCACCAGCACCGTCTCCCTCCCCGTGGGGGGAACCGCCGGGAGAATCTCCAGCGCCGCCGGGAGCGCTTCCCCCTCTATCCGGGGAAGATAGATCTTGAAGGTCGTCCCCTTCCCCGCCTCGCTGTCCACGAGGATATATCCTCCGCTCTGCTTGACGATCCCGTACACCATGGCAAGTCCTAAACCCGTCCCCTTCCCTTTCTCCTTCGTGGTGAAGAAGGGCTCGAAAAGATGGGCCTTCGTCTGCTTGTCCATCCCGCACCCCGTATCGGAAACCGTCAATACCACATGGGAGCCGGGGGGCACCGCAATGGGCCCCAGGGGGATCGCTTCTGAAAGCTCCACATTCGCCGTCTCGATGGCGAGCGTTCCTCCCGCGGGCATCGCGTCCCGGGAGTTGACCGCGAGGTTCATGATCACCTGCTCGATCTGACCCGGGTCGGCCATGACCGGCCAAAGGTTTCGCCTGAGCGATATCAGAAGCTTGACGTCCTCTCCGATGAGACGATGAAGCATCTTCTCTATGTGGGAAACCACCACGTTCAAGTCCACCACCTTCGGCTGCAGGATCTGTCTCCGGCTGAAGGCAAGAAGCTGGCGGGTGAGGGATGCGGCCCGGTCCCCCGCCTTCCGGATTTCCTCCACCTCCCGCCGCCTCGGGTCGGTCTCCTCCATTTGCTGGATCAACAGGTCGGAGTATCCGTTGATGGCCGTGAGCAGGTTGTTGAAGTCATGGGCGATACCTCCCGCGAGCCTTCCGACGGCCTCCATCTTCTGGGCCTGGCGCAGCTGGTCTTCAAGCTTCTTGCGCTCGGTGATGTCCCGGAAGATCATGCTCGTCCTTTGATCCCCGTGCCGGTCTTCGTAAATCCGGGAAGCGATTTCGACGGGGAACCGCGTCCCGTCCTTCCGGACGAAGGTCAATTCCCCCCGGGCCATGCCGGTCCGGGCCCGCTCCTCCAGCAAAACCGGCAGGCGGGGGTCCGACAGGTCGACGACGCCGGCTCTGCCGGCCTCGCAGACCTCTTCTTCCGTGCGTCCCAGCATCCGGCAGGCGGCGGGGTTGGCGGCCAGGGTATTGCCGTCCGGCGTCGTCATCAGGGCTCCGTCCATGCTGTTCTCGAAGATCGCCCGGAACTGCCCTTCGGCTTCCCGAAGCGCGTCCTCCACCGCCTTTGCCCGCTTGTTGAGGTTCAAACCCGCTATCCAATGGTCGAGGATCGCAGTGGATAATTCCTGGCCGAGGAAAATCTCCGGCGGGATGTAATGGATATTCTCGAAGAACTCCGTCCCGACGACGGCCATGGGGTGGGTCGCGAGCACCTGGAGAAGCAAGGAGGCGGGAAACCGCCTGCGGTCGTACTGGCAGAGGGCCAGGCACCGGCTTCCGGGGAGGAAGGTGTTCAGCCTCGATTCGTACTCGATGAGGCGCTCGGAGCCGGGAGATCCCCTCAAGGCCCAGGACATCTCGCCCGTTACCCTCAAGGCCCGGCATCCTTCCTTTTCGGCCCGGTCGGTCTCCTGCCGCAGGAGAGAGATCATCCGGTCCGGGTCGAAGACCCCGTCGCGCATATAGGCCTCATCGACCGAGAGGATCGCAAGCTGCCTCTTTTCCAGGAACCGCCGCACGTCGAGCCCGTCCTGCCGCAAGTACTCCAGGACGGTCTCCGCGGTCCGCGCGTCCACGATGTAGAGGATTTTCTCGTTTTGCTCAAGCCCCCGGCGCAGGTAGGGGGTCAGGAGCGCCCGGTGTTCTCCCTCCGTATCGTAAATGCAGCAGAGGTGATCGCCGGGTTTGAGGTGCTGAATGTCGGCGAGATGGGATGCCGCTGTCGTCATGTGAAACCGATTATATCATCGCTGAAACAAGGCATTCGCCGAGGATCCGTGGAATCGGAGGGCGGCGAAGGGGTAATCTAATGGATACCATGGCCGACGCCCGCCAGAGGAAACCACCCGGGTTGGTTGCTTTCGCCCTGCTCCTGCTCCTGTCGGCACGGGCCGCCCACGGCGCGCCCGCCATCCTTCGACACGACCTCTCGGTGGTCCTCCACACGGAGAGCCACACCATGAACGCCACCGACACCATGAAGATCCGTCCCGACGGGGCATCCCGCCTCTCCCTCTCCCTCGCGGAAGGCGCCCTCGTCACCCGGCTCTCCGTCGACGGAAAGGATTACCCCCTTATCCCCTTCCCCTTCCGGAACGGGATGCTCGGCTTCCCGGTTCCGGAGGAGGCCCGGCAGGGGACCCTGGAGGTCACCGTCGCCTACGGCGCGACCTTCAACGACCCTGTGCCCGACAACCCCGCCGGCACGGAGGACCCCGGCTACGGAGTTGCGGGAACCATCTCTCCGAGGGGAGTTTTTTTGAGCGAGGAGGCGGGGTGGTACCCCGGGCTCCCCGGGAGCGCGCCGACCTGGCGGGTTCGCGTCGAGACGCGGGAAGGGATCGAAGCGGTCACGACGGGAAGGCTTCTCCGGAGGTCCGCCTCGGGCGGCGCCACGGTCTCCGAATGGGAAATCGGCCATCCGCTGCATGGGATCGCGCTGTCCGCGGGAGCGTATCGCATCCGGGAGGGAAGCGCGGGCGAAATCCGGCTGTACACCTATTTCTATCCGGAGAGCGAACCGCTCGCGGAGAGTTACCTCAAGGCGTCGGCCGGCTTCCTCGATCTCTACCGAAACCTTTTCGGCCCCTACCCCTTCGACAAGTTCGCCGTCGTGGAGAACTTCTTCCCGACGGGCTACGGCTTCCCCTCCTACACCCTCCTGGGCAGCGCCGTCATCCGCCTCCCCTTCATCCTGGAGACCAGCCTGGGGCACGAGATCGCGCACTCGTGGTGGGGAAACGGCGTCCTCGTGGATCCCGGCCGGGGGAACTGGTCCGAAGGGCTCGTCACGTATGTCGCCGATCACCTGTACCGGGAGCGGTCCTCTCCCGGCGCGGCGCGCGCCTACCGGCTCCAACTCCTCCGGGATTACGCCACCCTGGTCCCCCGGGAGCTCGATTTCCCGCTGAAGGAGTTCACGGTGCGCGCAAGCCCGGCCTCGCGGGCGGTGGGATACGGAAAAGCCGCGATGGTGTTCCACATGGCGAGGCGCAAGGCGGGCGACGAGGCCTTCCGGAAGGGGCTGCGGACGCTGGCGCGGGAGAAGCTTTTTCAGGCCGCCGCCTGGGACGATTTCGGCCGGGCCTTTTTCGGGGACCGCTCCTCCGGCTCCTCCTCCTTCTTCCGGCAGTGGGTGGAACGCCCCGGCGCCCCGGTGCTCGCGCTGAAGGACGTGAAGGCGGAGCGCGAAGGCGGCCGGTGGAAGGTCACGGGGCGGCTCACACAGCAGAAGCCGTACTTCGAGCTCGAGGTCCCGCTACGTCTCGATACCGAGGGGAAGGCCGTCGACGCGATCCTCTCCGTCAACGGCGGCGACAGTCCTTTCCTGCTTCTTGCCGACTCCCCGCCCGCAAAGCTCGTCGTCGACCCGGAGGTCGACGTCTTCCGGCGGCTCGACCCTTCCGAGATTCCGCCGCTGGTCAACAGCGTGCGGGGTTCCGGTTCCCTGCTGGTGATGGCCGCGCGCGGCCTGCGGCCGGAAATCCTCGAGGCGTCGAGGGTCCTCCTCTCCGCCCTCGGGAAGGAGAGCGTCCCCGTGGCGAGGGAAGAAGACACTCCCGCCTCCGCCATCGCGGGGCGCGACGTGCTCTACCTCGGACTGCCGCAGGGGAACGGCTATCTGCCGCCGCTTCCCCCGGAGCTCTCGGCGACGCCGGAAAGCTTCACGCTGGAAGGCGCAAGGTACCCGTCGCCGGGCGACGCCCTGTTCGCCGTCCTTCCGCACCCGTCGGACAAGGGGCGGGTGGCGGCCGTCTTCCTGCCCCTTTCCGCCGATGCCGCGTCGCAAGCCGGCCGCAAGATCCCCCATTACGGGAAGTACAGCTTCCTCTCCTTCTCCGGGGGAGCGAACAAGGCCAAGGGGACATGGCCCGTGACCGCCTCGCCCGCCGTCCACGTCTTCCACTCCGCGTCGCGTTGATGCCGCTCGAGTCGCTTTCCGCCCAACCGCACCTTTGCATTTTTCTTCCTTTGGAGCGCAAAATTTTCTATACCTGTATGTCTATACAATGCAGGGATGACAATGGGATAATAGGAAGAACTTCCAGTAGCCAATCCCCGAGGACAGTGCCTCATGAGCGATAACAGCAGATACATCCGTCTCAACGCCGCCGGCGTCCCGGAACGCCGGGGGCTGTACGATCCCGCCTGCGAGCACGACGCCTGCGGCGTGGGGTTCGTCGCCACCCTCTCGGCGGAGCCCAGCCATTCCGTCGTCGAAAAAGGGAGCCGGATCCGCGTGAACCTCGAGCACCGGGGGGCGTTCGGGGGGGCCAGGTCGACCGGCGAC
>JAMDCN010000022.1 GCA_023489025.1 Deltaproteobacteria bacterium
GGTATCTCCGTCAAGAACCTCATGGAGCTGTTGGTTTGACGATCGGCGCCGTGCCTGCCGGGGGTCGGTGAGTCTCCCTGTCCCGGCCCATCCGGGCCGGGAAAAAGAACCCGGCGGCGCGGCGCCTTCCCCCCGGGGGTTTTCCCCTTGACGCAAGGAAAAAGGGAATGATATATACAGACCGGTCGGTATGTAATTCCCTGGCGGGGACTCGTGAGAAAGAACGGCAGCCTGACCCGGCAGAACGTCATCGACAAATCCCTTCAGATTTTTTCGGTGAAGGGATACCACAACGCATCCATCAATGACATCCTCGATGCCACCGGGCTCACCAAGGGGGGCTTCTATGGGCATTTCGCCAGCAAGGAGGAGCTCTGGACCGCGGCCTACGAGAAGGCGGTGGAAATCTGGAAAAAGATCGTCTTCAAGGGAGTTCGCGAGATCGCCGATCCGATCGAACGAATCGAAAAAACCATAGAAAACGATTTGCGGGACTATATCGGTACGGAAGTGTTCGCCGGCGGGTGTTTCTTCTTCAACAACCTCGTGGAACTTTCCGGGCAGTCTCCGGCGTTGAGCAGCCGGATCCTGCGCGGCTTCGAGGATTTTTCGCGGATGCTGGCCTCCTGGCTTACGGAGGCGGACCGGAAGGGGATGCTGCGGCCCGGTCTGGACCTTAAAGGGATCGCCGATTTCGTCGTGATCTCGATCAACGGCGCCGCCGCCCTGTATTCGGCGAGCCGCGACCCGCGGATCCTGCGGGAAACCGTTCGACAACTGCGGTCGTACCTGGACTGCCTGAAAGCGTGATCTTCCCGTCCCCGGCCTTTGCCCGGGACGGCGGTACGGAACGACGAAGGAGGCGCAGTACGGCCTGGGAACGGTCATCCGTTTCTGGACCGGTGCTTGAGTTCCTGCCCCGTGGGCAGGCAAAACGATGTCTAGGGAGGGCCGCGATGCCGCCTCTGTTCGATCGTGCCGCGATCGGTCGCCTGGAACTGGGGAACCGGTTCGTCCGGTCCGCCACGTGGGAAGGAATGAGCGATGGGATGGGGGCTCCCACGGAGCGGCTGATCTCCCTCTATGAGGCCCTGGCGGAAGGCGGGGTGGGGCTCATCGTCACCGGATACGCCTTCGTCCATGAAGGGGGAAAGCAGATGCCGAATGGGCTCGGCATCCATTCCGATGCCCTGATTCCCCCCTTCAAGGAGTTGACCCGGCGCGTTCACGCCAAGGGTGGAAGGATCGTCGCGCAGCAATTTCACGGCGGGGGGCAGGCGAGCCGGAAGTCGTCCGGCCTTTCGCCGATCGCCCCTTCCGCGATGTCCCTTCCGCAATATCCGGAGGTGCCGGTGGAAATGACGCGCGAGGACATCCGGCACATGGCAGCCGCTTTCGGCCGGGCTGCAGGTCGGGCGAAGAAGGCCGGATTCGACGGCGTTCAGATCCACGGAGCCCACGGCTATCTCATCTCCCAGTTTCTCTCTCCGCTCACCAACCGCCGGAACGACGAATACGGCGGGACGATCGGGAACCGGTCGAGGTTCCTGGTGGAAACGGCGCGGGCGGTAAGAAGTGCCGTGGGCAGCGAATACCCGGTCTGGGTGAAGCTGAACGGAGACGATTTCCTTCCGGGAGGGTTCTCCCTGGAGGATGCCGTGGAGGTGGCCAGGACGCTGGAGAAGGAAGGGATCGACGCGATCGAGGTGTCCGGCGGAACGCCGGCATCCGGGGACAGGACGCCGGCACGCGCCAATATCGATTCCACGGCAAAAGAGGCTTATCACCGTGAGCTGGCGCGCGCCATCAAGCGCCGGGTCGGCGTTCCCGTCGGCCTGGTCGGCGGCCTGCGATCTCCGTCCGTCATGGAGGAAATCTTCCGCGCGGGCGACGCCGATTTCTTCTCCATGGCGCGTCCCCTGATCCGGGAGCCGGGTCTCGTGAAACGGTGGGCCTCGGGCGATCTTTCCAAGGCGGGTTGCATTTCCTGCAACGGCTGCTTTTCCGCCGGGCTGAAAGAGGGCGGGATCCGTTGCGTTCACGATCGGAGGCAAGGATGAAAGTGCACGTGTTGCAGCATGTGCCGTTCGAGGGCGTCGGGAGCATGGCCGCATGGCTGAAGGCTCGCGGGGCGGAGGTCGGTTGCACCCGCTTCTTTGAGAATCCGACACTCCCGGAGCTTTCGGGCATCGACCTTGTCATTGCAATGGGCGGTCCCATGAGCGCCAACGACGAATCCATCCTGCCTTGGCTCCGTCCTGAAAAGCAGTTTCTTCGTAACGCAGTGGATCGAGGCATTTCGGTGCTTGGTGTTTGCCTTGGGGCGCAACTCGTCGCCAGCGCGCTTGGAGCGCGCGTCTACCGGAATCCCCGGAAGGAAATCGGGTGGTTTCCGATCGAGACAACGCCCAGCGCGACAAACGTCTTCCGTTTCCCCGTGAAATGCAACGTCTTCCACTGGCACGGAGAGACGTTTGATCTTCCTTCCGGGGCGGTCCGTCTGGCGAAAAGTCCGGCATGCGAAAACCAGGCATTTCAGCTGAAGCGGCATGTCATCGGCTTGCAGTTTCATCTCGAAACGACCCCGGAGAGCGTCCGGTCCCTGTTGGATCACTGCGGCGCCGATCTGATGCCGGGACCCTACATTCAAACCGAATCGGAACTCAGGAAAGCACCGGGTTCCGCGTACGCCGAAATCAATGGCCTCATGGACGAGGTTCTTTCTTATGTCACGCGCTCTCCGGCCTGACGGCCGATGGGTTCAGCCGATTGCGGGACGAGAGCCGTGTAACCTACCACGGCAGGCCGATGGCATTGGTGACAAAGGCGATCATCGGCGATGCCGTCCGGCAGGTGTGAGCGAAGTCATCCATGAATCCGGGATCGCAAACCGCTTCCTCCGATAACTTTCTCATGACGACGAAATCCTTGCGCTTCAGGTCCTCGATCAGCCGATGCCGGGGATCGAAGCCCCGCGGGGGGCGTGTCAACTTACCGCCCCACAGGGAGCAATGTTCGCCAAGCCCCCTGGAAGTCGCGCGTTCCCAGTCCCGCGGCTTCTTCGCGATGGCACGACGGACTCTCTGCAGCATGGCGCCGTCCGGATGGTAGAGCCCGCCCCCCATGAACACCTGGTTCGGTTCAAGATGCAGGTAGAATCCCGGAGCGCTGATATCCTTTTGCCGGGACTCGTGGCGAAAATGCGCCGATACGGCCGTCTTGTACGGGCTCTTGTCGTTCGAGAAGCGCACGTCGCGGTAGATGCGAAACATGGAACCCCCGACGGGCCGGGGGTCCGCCAGCACGCGCGGAGCGATCTTCCCGAGTACGGGACCCGCGTCTTCGATGAACCGCAGCATCGGGGCCCGCGCCACCCGTTCATACCGATCTTTGTTCGCCGCAAACCACTCGCGATTGTTGTTTCTTTGGAGTTCCTCAAGGAACGTGAAGAGATCTGGAGTAAAGTATCTTTTCCGGGTCATGGTCGACTCCTATCATATTCAGATGTGGAATCGTCGATGGGCAAGACCAAGAAGAATGCCCGCAATCGTGAATTGGAAAAAACCGACCAGAAACTCGACGCCGATCCAGGAAGGGACGCTCGGAACCGCGTACTTCGCGGCTTCTGCAAGGCCGATATAGCTGACCAGAAAAGCGCCAAAGAGCCAGGCAAACATGACGGCGTGGAAAATGGATTTTCCGCTGAACCGCGAGTTGAGAAATACAAATGACATAACAGCCCCCTGGATGATCATCGACAAGAAACCGAGAGCAAAGATCGGATCGCTCTTGATGTGGGAAACGGCGGAATAGTGTTGGGCAAAAAACAAAAAATGCGATGTTGCCTGGGTTGCAAACGTGGCCGCGATGTATCCAAGAACGGCGAGGATGTGCCGTCTCATGGCGATTCTCCTTCCCGGTTAGGATGGCGACACGCATGTCGCTTGCATAATGCAAGCAGTATATCATGTCACTTGCGAGATGCAAGTAGATCGGATAACCTTTTTCTATGAAGACGAAGAAGTCATCGGACCGGCGTTCCGGATGCCCGGTGAACGTATTGCTGGAGGCGCTGGGAGACGCCTGGTCGCTGCTGATCGTTCGCGACCTGATATTCTTTGAACGAAAAACGTTCACCGATTTCCTGAGCGCCGAGGAAGGGATCGCCACCAATATCTTGTCGGAGCGACTGCATCGGCTTGAAACACACGGGATCATCGAAAAACTGGGGGACCCCGACGATGCCCGTAGATATATCTACAGGCTGACGGAAAAAGGGTTCGATCTTGCTCCCGTGCTGGTCGAGATGATCCTCTGGGCAGCGCGCCACGAAACGACCGATGCGCCGCCCGAGACGGTTCGGGAAATGGCGGAAAACCGCAACGCCTTCCTTGCCGCAGTCCGCGAGCGTTGGAAAGCCGGCGTCTCTTCCTGAAATCCCTATCTTTCCACAAGGGAAAAACATGCTCCATCGACGGCTGAAATTTCTCGGTTTTGTTTTCATATGCGCTTCGGCGGCCGTTGTGATCTGGTGGGTTGTTTCTGCCGGACCGATGACGGTGTATCGGACCATCGTCCATAATTTTTCGGACATTGATGACCATCGCATCTTTCCCCGACGGAAGCTTACGGCCCCGGCGCAGGCCTTCCGGTTCCGTGAAAACATCGATCCGGATTACGGTTCCCTAAGGGTTGTTATCGGGGAGCGAAGGGACATTACCCTCGCCGAGTTCCTTGAGAAGAGTGAAACCACGGCATTCCTGGTGGTCAAAGACGATGTTATGGTCTTCGAGAAATACTATCTGGGATATGACCGCGCCACTCCTTCGTTTTCGTTCTCAATAGCGAAATCGGTACTGTCGATGTTGATCGGCTGCGCTCTCGACGACGGATACCTGATTTCGGTCGATCAGCCCACGACCGATTTTGTCCCGGAAATGGCGGAGAATGGATTCAAGGCGGTTACGCTCAAGCATCTCCTGCAAATGACCTCCGGCATCGATTATGCGGAAAACGATTTGCCTCTTGGTCTCCATGTCCGCTTCTACTATACAGATCGACTGGAAGAGGAAATTCTGAGGTTCAGGCTGCAGGAGCCTCCAGGGAGGCGATTTGTCTACAGATCCAGCGATGCCTTCCTGCTGACACTTGCACTCAAGCGCGCCCTTCGTGGAAAGACCGTCACGGAGTATACGCAAGAGCGAATCTGGAATCCGCTGGGAATGGAGCATGACGGAGCATGGAGCGTCGATCATCCGGGGGACGGACTGGAGAAGACCGGTTGTTGCCTCTCCGCAACAGCTCGGGACTTCGCAAAATTCGGACGGCTCTATTTGAACAAAGGTCTATGGAACGGCCGGCGTGTCGTTTCCGAAGACTGGGTGAGAGAGTCTACCAGATTCGATACCAGTGCGGGCAGCGCCTGGGACCATCAGTACATGTGGTGGCTGGTCTCGCAAGACCGCCCCGACTTCATGGCGATAGGTCATCTCGGACAGTTCCTCTACATCAATCCGAGTACCAGGGTGATTATTGTCCGCCTTGGCAAGAGCATGGGAGGGCTGAGTCGGAAAGAATGGCAGAAAGCCCTGATGACGCTATCGGATACCGTCCGATAAAGAGGGTTCCCCGCGTCCCGATTCGACAGTCCGGGAAGCGACCGATTCGCCGCCCCCGTTATCTCTTCTCTCCCTTCAGGTATGGGGCTTTCCCGATCTTATTGGAGATCGCTTCGTCTTCTTCGCCTTTTACGTGGACGGAGGACACGGCACCGTACTTTTTACCGTCAAAAACATACCGCGCGATTGTCCCGGAGGTTGCCGACACATGGGAATAGGTTTGTATGACCGGGAAATCGTTTGCGGTTTCCTTCATGATGCAGATCGGCGACCCGAACACGCTCCCGATTGCATTGCGAGACCGACTGTCGTAAACCGGGTATTCACACCCTCCGTTTCCGCACGCGGACGGGAAGAAGTAATCCCGGCCGCCGTCGTTTTTCAGATCGATAATTACCGCCTTGTATCTCCCGTCGACATCCTCAAGGACATCCAGCTCGCTGTCCGGAAACCCGTCCGGGAGGCTGACCCATATAGCGGCGGACGCGTCAAAGCAGACGCGGATCGAATCCCTCCATTCCGCGTGAGCCGGCGCCGGGATGAACAGGACGGAAATGACCATCAGCCAATGGATCATGGGTCCTCGTTTGGCGACGGGACGACGCATGTCCCCGCGGCCTCACCGGGCCGCGATCGCGCCCCCTCAGGTAAAACCGGATCCCGCGGTGCAGGCGTAGCAATAATCTCCGACCGCGATCGGGCTCCCGGGCGGAGGCATCCCGCCGGCGTCGGATACATGGGTTCGGCGTCCAGCGAGAAACCGCCCTGCGGCGAGGTTGAAGTCGCAGTCGTAGAGAGTGCCGTCCCACGAGACGGATAGCAGCGTGCGGCACATGAGTGCTTCCACCGTGCAGGGGTTGAACCCTTCGGCGAGAGCCTTCAAGTACCGTTCATAGTTTCCCGAATCGACGAGCCATGTCCGGAAACGACCCAGCGGGACGTTGGCGAAGGTGTACAGGTTGTTGAAGGCGATTCCCCATTTCCTCATCAGGTCGCGCTTGAATTTCTTCTCCGCCGGGGCCTGGGGCGCGGGGAGGAAGGCCCCGACCGGATTGGAAACCAGGTTGAGTTCCAGCCCCGTCCCTTCCACGCCGTACCCCGCCGCGTTCAGCTTCTTAAGCATGTCGATCCCCGCCTCCGCCACCCCGGCTCCCCTCTGGGAATTCGTCTGCGACGGGTTGGTCGAGGGGAAAGACGCGATCAGCACTACGCGTCCGGCGACGCACAGGTCCAGGAGCGCATTCCTCGCCTTCGCCGCCAGGGCCGAGAGGTTGGGCCGCAGCAGGAGCCGCGGCGCAAGAGGGGCCAGGCCCTCGATGAGGAAGGGAAGGCCGGGGACCAATTCGGGCGCGCCGCCGGTGATGTCGATCACCTGGAAAGCGTTCCGCCGCGCGAAGGCGATGACTGCCTCCATGGTCGCGCGTGACATGAACTCCTTACGGCCGGGTTCGGCCTCGAGGTGGCAGTGGCGGCAGCGGAGGTTGCAAAGGAGCCCGGTATTGATCTGGAGAACGTTGGTTCCGCCCCGCACCAGGGAGAGGCCGTGACGCTCCAGGACGGCGGCGAACGGCTCGATCGCCGCTTTGTCCCCGGGGTCCGTCCCGATGCCGGACACGATTTCCCTTTTCCCCGCCACGATCCCTTCCGCCTGCCCGATTTTTTCGCTTTACATGGAAAGCTTTTCGGCGATCTTCCTCATCTGGACGCCGTGTACGAGTGACGCGCCCCCCCGTATCGCCGTGGTCACGTGGACCGCCTCGGTCATCTCGGCCAGGCTGGATCCCTTATCCAGGCACGCGCGGGTATAGGCGTCGATGCAATACGGACACTGTATCGCATGGGCCACCGCGAGGGCGATCAGGGCCTTCTCCCGTTCCGTGAGCTCCCCCTCCCTGAACACTTCCGCGTAGTACTCGAAAAATTTCCTGGCAAGCTCCGGAGCGTCTTTCCCGATCTCGCCGAACTTCGCCAGGTCGGCCGGGTCGTAGTACGTTTCCATGTTCGGTCTCCCAATGGTTTTATTGATCCCGCCGAGGCGGGAGTTCCCCATTCAGGATTCGCCCTCGATTTCCCGAATTGCCGCCACAATCTCCGCCGGCTCCATGCGCACCGTGTAATCCGGATCCGCCTGCCCCGCGCGGACGACGCCGCTCTTATCGAGCACGTAGGTTGCGGGGACGGGGAGTTCCCATCGCCCCGCGCCGTTGTACTTCTCCAGGTTGAGGCCGAACTTCTCCAGATACAATGCCTTGACCTCCTCCGGGACCGCGAACCAAAGTCGGTACTTCTTGAGCACCTCGCTCGTCGCGTCGCTGAGGATGTCGATGGGAATGGCGTGTTTCTCCGCCATCGTCAGCGTGTTGTCCGGGAGTTCCGGGCTGATCGCCATCAGGTCGGCTCCAAGCGACCGGATCGCGGGCAGTTCCTTCGCCAGAGCCGCCAGCTCCAGGTTGCAGTACGGTCACCAGACCCCCCGGTAGAAGTTGAGGACCACCGGGCCCTGGGACAACCGCTCGGAAAGCCTCACGATCTCTCCCCGCTGGTTCGGGAGGGCGAAATCCGGAGCGAGTTCCCCGATGGACAGCCCGGCTGCACCGGAAGCCTTCACGGCGTCGTTCCCCCGGCGGATGACCGCCGCCACCTCCGGAGACGGCGTTCGTGAAGACTTGTACCTTTCGATCTCTTCCCTCAAGTTCATCGCCACTCCTCCTGAATTATTGTCGTTTGCGACCTCTGCGTGCCGGGCCCGCCGGCCGCAGAAAGGCCTTGAGGGTTTCGATGCAGGACTTGAGCGGATCCGCCCTCTTTCGGACCCGCGCCAGCAGGATTCCCCCCTCCAGCGTGGCGACCACCTGTTGGGCGAGGTCACGGGCAGGCACATCATCGCGGAATTCGCCGGCCCGCTGCCCGGCGGCGATCACACGGGAGATCCGGTCGGTCCAAGCGACGAAAACCTCGTCGACCAGGGCCGCCAGTTCGGGGACGGTATCGCTGGTTTCCAGGGCCGTATTGCCGAACAGGCAGCCTCCGACGAATCCGGTTCTCTGATGGAAGGTCAAAGCGGCGGCGAAGAAGTTCTCCAGGGCGATGCGGGGAGAGGCGCCCGTCAGGGACAAGTCGATAAATCCCATGAACCGGGCTGCCGCCCGCCGAATCACTTCGCGGCCGATCTCCTCCTTATCCTTGAAGTGGAAATAGAGGCTTCCCTTGTGCACCCCGGCGGCGGCGAGAATCTCGCCTACGCTGGTGGCGCCGATCCCCTTGCGTTGGATCAGGCGGCTCGCCTCGCCCAGGATGTGATCGCGCGTCCGTTCCCCTTTGGTCGCCATGGCGGCTCTCCGCTAAAAATAGACCGATTGGTCAATCATACAGAAAAACCATCAGTTGTCCACACCGAAGCAGAGACAGTCCGGAGGGTTCATGCCTCCTCCTTGGCCGGGGCCGGACGAACCCATGCTCCCAACAGGTAGACGGCAAAACAGAGAGAGATCCCGAGGAGATTCACCCATAAAAGGTTGCCGTATTTTCCGCTCCCGACGCTCCCGTGGAACCATTTCAGGCTCAGCCCCAGCCCGAAGAGCATGCCCAGGAGGACGCTCGCATGGTAGGAGACCGCCCCCGCCCTGCGCCACCCGGAAAGCAGAAATGCAGGCGTTAGCCCGATGACCATCGTGCCGCTCACGGTCGTGGCCGAGAGGATGGCGGGCTTGGCGTAGACCATCAGGTTCCCCAGGATCCCCAGCAGGACCATCGAAACCCGCGCCAGGACGACCTTGTCCACCTTCCACCCCGACAGCACCTCCAGGGAAACCAGCTTCCCGATGGAGCTGAACGTGGAGTCGATCGTCGAGCACCCGCTGGTCAGCATCATCAGGTTCATGAGGAACAGGAGCGGCAGGCCCAAGGCCGCCGCCGTGTTGATCGTCGAGTTCCCACCGACCCCCTCCACCCGGTTGTAGATCCCCACGAAGCTGAACAGGAGGATGAACAGCACCCCGAGGACCCCCGCCAGGGTGAACGACCGGAGCATCTTCCGGGGCTCGGTGATGAAGGCCCGATCGGTCATCACGGGGTCGTGGAAAGGATAGGAAAAGACCTGAAGCAGGGCCACAAGGATCAGGTCCACCCCGCCGGCGAGGGTCCATGAGCCGCTTAAGACCATCTCCTTCGGCTTTCCCGCCGGGAAAATATACGCGAGGATCAGGAACAGGATGACCGCGGCCATGACCATCTGCACGGCATCCGTCACGATGCTGCTGCGAAGCCCCCCCTTCAGAACGTAGGCAAGCACCAGCGCCGT
>JAMDCN010000035.1 GCA_023489025.1 Deltaproteobacteria bacterium
TTCTCACCAAAAACCGGGAATCTGTCGAATGCTCCCGCGGCCACCATGGCGGATACCCGGCAAGTTCATGATTCCGCAGCCTCAACCACTATATCTTGTGGTTACCCACACTCGTTCCGGAAGGACCAACTTTGAAGAGTCAAGAGAAAAACATTATTTTCCGCAGCAATTACATTCAGACGCGCTCAATGATCAGCACGCCCCCTTCCCCCGCAACGATGCACATCGTACAGGTGGCGTAACGGTCACATTCCAGCACGACCCACACGGTTAGAGGATTTTGCCTTTCGCGTCGAACGCCGCGGGATAGTGTCGGATCTCTGCGGCGTTTCCCACCCCTTCGATGGCGATCACGTCGAAGCGGGCCTCACGCCAGGAGGAGGGCGGAACGGTCGCGAGGTACCGCCGCGCCGCGGTGACGATCCGGTGCCGCTTGGCGGGCGTGACCGTCTCCTCGGGCGTGCCGAAGGCGGCGTCCTCGCGCGAACGGACTTCCACGAAGACGAGTACGTCCCCCTCGCGCGCGACGATGTCGATCTCGCCGGCGCGCGTCCGGAAGTTCCTCTCCACGATCGTGAACCCCGTCCCTTCGAGGTGGCGGCACGCCCGGTCCTCCGCCGCGTCCCCCTGCGCCCGGCGGGCCTCCGGCGGAGAAGTCACTGGTTCCTCCGCCCTCGCCCGGACATCTTGTACGGCCTGGGCTGGCCGCGATCCATTGCTCATGGCGAGGTTCTCACGCCGCGGAATGACCTCCGGTGGATCGGGGATGGTCCCAGGCGGCGGATCGCTTCCAGGTGCTCCCGCGTCGGGTACCCCTTGTGCCCGGAGAGGCCGTACCCCGGGTAGAGCAGGTCGTACTCGGCCATCATCCGGTCCCGCGACACCTTCGCGAGGATCGACGCGGCCGCGATCGAAAGGCACCGGCCGTCCCCGCCGACGAGCGTTTCCTGGGGGACGTCGCACGGAACCGCCTGGTTCCCGTCGATGAAGAGGAAATCGGCGGGAACGTGAAGCGCGTCCACCGCCCGCCGCATGGCGAGCAGGGAGGCGCGCAGGATGTTCAGCGTGTCGATCTCTCCGGGGGTGGCCAGGGCGATCCCGAACGCCACGGCGTCGACCGTGATCACCGGGAAGAGGCGTTCGCGTTGACGGTGGGAAAGTTTTTTGGAATCGCGGATCCCCGGGTGGGAATATCCCGGGGGGAAGATGACGGCGGCGGCGACCACCGGTCCGGCGAGGGGGCCCCTGCCGGCCTCGTCGACGCCCGCCGGGGCCGTATATCCCCGGCCGCGCGCGTCCGCCTCGAAGCCTTCGAACGGTACGGCGCTACTCCTTGGGCGTCTCCGCGGGGGCGGGCGGCGGTTCCGCGGAAACGGTCGGACCCTCTGGAGTCCCTTCGGTCGGGACGACGATCCCCTTCTTCGAAAGCCAGTCCTTCTTCTCGCGGATGCGCGCCTTCTTCCCGGACACCTCGCGCAGGTAGAAGAGCTTCGCGCGGCGGACGTCGCCCCTCTTCTTCACCTCGATCTTTTCGAGGAGGGGCGAGTGGATCGGGTAGGTGCGCTCGACGCCGACGCCGTACGACTCCTTGCGGACCTTGAAGGTGGTGGAGACGGCGTTCCGGTGGAAGCCGATCACGATCCCCTCGAAATACTGGACGCGCTCCTTCTCGCCTTCCTTGATCCGCGAGTAGACCCGGACGGTGTCCCCCACGTTGAATTTCGGGAGATCCTTGCGCTGCTGCCGGGATTCGACATCCTTGAGGAGACTCATGGCCATATCCTGTCCTTTCGTTGCCTGCGGTTACGGGTGGTGAAGAAGACCTGACAATGTATTCCAACCGTTATGGGTCTGTCAACTTTTTCTTCAGCAGGTCCGGGCGGTTCCGCGCCGTCCGGCGCTCCCCTTCCGCCTTCCGCCACGCCGCGACGGCGGCATGGTCCCCCGACAGGAGAACCTCGGGGACGGTCCAGCCCCGGAAGTCGCGCGGCCGCGTGTAGTGGGGCGCTTCCAGGATCCCCTGTGAAAACGAGTCGTTGTGCGGCGCCGCCGGATCCCCCAGCACCCCCGGCAGGAACCGGGCCACCGCGTCGATCAGCACCAGCGCCGGCAGTTCCCCGCCGGAGAGGACGTAATCGCCGATGGAGAGCTCTTCGTCGGCCAGGTGGTCCGCCACCCGCTGGTCCACCCCTTCGTACCGGCCGCAGAGGAGGATCAGATGATCCTCCTTCGCCAGCCGCGCGGCCGCCGCCGGCGTCAGGAGGGAGCCCCCGGGGGACAGGAGGATGACCCTCCCCGGCCCGTGGGCCGCGCGCAGCGCCTCGACCCCGGCGAAGATCGGCTCGGGCTTCATGACCATCCCGCCGCCGCCGCCGAAGGGGGGCTCGTCGGTCACCCGGTGCTTCCCCTCCGCGTATTGCCGAAGGTCGTGCACGAAGACGGCGAGAAGCCCCGCTTCCCCCGCCCGGCCAAGGATGCTGCGGGAAAGCGGTCCCGGAAACATCCCGGGGAAAAGCGTCAGGACGTCGATCCGCACGTTAGGGCCCCCCTTACCACCCCTCGGGCGGAGAGGCGACCACCCGCCGCGCCGCCGTGTCGACCTTGCGAAGGAAGGCCGCCACTACGGGGAGGTACCCATCCTCCCCCCCCGGCCGCCGGACGACCAGCCAGTCGTAGGCCGCCCCCGGCTCCACCGCCACCACCTCGCCCAAAGGAGCGCCCGCCTCGTCCACCACGAGGCAGCCGACCGCGTCGATCCAGTAGAACTCGTCTTCGGGGAGGGAGGGCAGCTCTTCGTGCCGCACGGATACGACGGCCTTCACGAGTTTCTCCGCCGCCTCGAGGGTGTCCACTCCCTTCAACGAGAAAACGGCGCAACCGCCCGCACGCTGCGCCGTCACCACCTCGTAGTCACCGGCCGCCCCGGGCGCCGTCCCTCGACCCCCGGAGAGCCGCAACGTCCTCGCCGCCAAGACCCCCGAGGGATCCCCCGAGAACGCCGCCACCTTGACCTTGCCGCGGACCCCGTGGAGGCCGATGACTCCGCCGATGTCCAGATACTTCACGCCGTGGCGGGTTTGCTCGCCTTGGACTCCTGGAACTTTTTCCAGGCGCCGGACTTTTTCAGAAGGCTCTTGACCGTTTCGGTCGGCAGCGCACCCTTCGCGAGCCACTTGAGGGTCACCGCCTCGTCGATCACGATCTTCGCCGGGTTCTCCCGGGGAGCGTACGTCCCGACGTACGCGATGCAACGCCCGTCGCGGGGCATCTGCGAGTCCGCCACCACCACGCGGTAAAAGGCCATCTTTTTCCGACCTGTCCGCGCCAAACGAATCTTCACCGCCATGTACCGATCCTCCTGCCTCTCGTTTGAAGTTTCGCTACTGTACCACATTCCCTATCGGAAAAAGGGGAGGTTCCTCCCCATGCCGCGCATCCCGCCCTTCGACATCCGCCGGATCATCTCCTCCGCCTGCAGGAAATTCTTCATCAAGCGGTTCACGTCCTGCACGGTCGTTCCGCTTCCCGCGGCGATCCGCTTCCGGCGGCTGCCGTTGAGGATCCGGGCGTTGCGCCGCTCCTGCGCCGTCATCGAGTCGATGATGGCCACCACCCGCTTCAACTCCGTCTCGTCGGGGGCCATCCCCTTCAGATCCTTCATCTTCCCGCCCAGGCCGGGGATCATCCCCAAGATCTCCTCCATCGACCCCATCTTGCGGAGGCGGAGCAGTTGGTCGCGGAAATCCTCGAGCGTGAACTCGCTCTTCCGGAGCTTCCGCTCGAGCTCCTTCGCCTGCTTCTCGTCGACCTGGTCCTGCGCCTTCTCGACGAAGGTGAGGAGGTCGCCCATCCCCAGGATGCGGGAGGCCATCCGTTCGGGGTGGAACGGTTCGAGGGCCTCGAGCTTCTCCCCCGTTCCGACGAACTTCACCGGGGCCCCGGTCACCGCCCGGATCGAGAGGGCCGCCCCGCCGCGGGCGTCGCCGTCCGCCTTCGTCAGCACCACGCCGGTGAGGGTGAGTTTTTCATGGAACGCCTTCGCCACGTTCACGGCGTCCTGGCCGGTCATCGCGTCGGCCACCAGGAGGATGTCCCCCGGGTCGACCGCCGCCTTGATCCGGGAGAGCTCCTCCATCAGCGGCGCGTCGATGTGAAGGCGTCCCGCCGTGTCGAGGAGGACCGTGTCGTAGCCGTTGAGCTCGGCGTATTTCAACGCCTCCCGGCAGATCTCCACCGGGTCGGCGTCGGGGCGGGAGTCGAAGACGGGGATCTCCAGCTGCCGCGCCAGGACCTTCAACTGCTCGATCGCCGCCGGACGGTAGACGTCGGCGGGGACCAGGAACGGGGTGCGCTTCTTCTTCTGGAGGTACAGGGCGAGCTTCCCGCACGAGGTCGTCTTCCCCGAGCCCTGCAATCCCACGAGCATCACGGGGACGGGCGGCTTGCGGGCGAGGTTCAGCTCCTGCGCCTGCGCCCCCATCATCCGGGTCATCTCTTCGTGGACGATCTTGATGAAGTGCTGGTCGGGGGAAAGGGAGGCGAGCACCTCGGCCCCCAGCGCCTTGACCTTGACCGCCGCGACGAAATCCTTGACGACCTTGTAATTGACGTCGGCTTCCAGCAGGGCGAGGCGAACCTCGTTCAGGGCCCCCTCGACGTTCCCCTCGGAGATGCGCCCGTGCCCGCGCAGCTTTTTCAGGACGCCCTGGAACTTCTCCGACAGGTTCTCGAACATCGGCGGAACGGATCTCCTTGCGGGCCAAAATGCGATCGAATGAAGCAGATTACGGGACTGGGACCGTCCCCGTCAATTTAAAAAAACTGCATTCAAAGATTACCGGAGGGGCTCCTCATCCCGCCGCGTGGGGAACCACGTCCCCACGGGCGACATCTAATCCTGTAAGGGGGTGCGCTACGATGGGCAGGATCCGGGTTTCCGTGTATCTATTGGCTCCCGTGCTCTTCTTCCTCCTGGTCGCCCGACAGGCCGAGTCACGCATGCTGCTCGTATCGGGGAACGGGGGGGCTGAAGTCGACATCGTCGTCAGGGAAGTAAAGGTCTCCCCGGTCAGGGCGCACGTGGGGGACATCATCCGTATCGACATGCGGTGGATGTACTGGGGGGACATCAGCAACAGGGAGTACCAAACCACCAAGGCGGAAATCCGGGCGAACGGGAAGGTGGTTGCGAGTACCCCGTTTGTCTACGACTACGGCGCCTTGCTGGGCGACGAATACGTCCATACGTACTTCTGGGACACCCGGGGGGTCCCTCCCGGGGAGTACAAGATCCGAGGCGAGGTTTTTCTGTGGCTGGACGCCACTCCGTACGACAACTTTCTCGATGTGATGGAACCCGTGATCCTGCTGGCGCCCGGGGCGGAGTTCCCCAAGGGACAGGAAGCGGGCGGCGTGGGAGTGGCGAGGAACCCCTCGTGGCCCAGGAGCAGGGACTGATCGGGGCAGGGGATTTTGGTGCGCCCTGCCGGGCGCACCAAATAAAACCGGGGCCCCTTGCGGGGCCCCGAAACAGCGGAGTGATGCCGGGACGGTTCAGTACGTCCAGACGAGGTTCAACGTGTTGAGCGACGCGGTGGTGGATTCCGCCGTGGACGGCAGCTGGTCCTTGATCCCGCTTCCGGGGGCGAACATCGAGAAGATGTAGCCCGCGGAGAAGTTCTTGGAGAAGGCGTACACCAGCTGGAGGTCGAAGGTGGTGCCGACGGTCTTGCTTACGGCCCCGCCCCCGGTCTTCACCAGGTTCCCCGTCTTGTCGTACCGGATCAGGAAGAGCTGGGTCTTGTAGGAGAGGTTCTTGACGAAGTCGTCCAAGCTGCCCTTGGCGCCGAACGCGATGAGTTGCTGACCGGGGTTGTTCCCGGAGCTGGCGCCACCGATGCCGCCGTATACATTACCGCCGACGGCCCGGTCGGGGGAGTAGGAATACAGCGGCGAGTTGTAGAGGCTTGCACCGGAAGCGAGGTGTTCGCCCAGGATATTCCCGTCCATCCCCATGAGGGGGGTGAACCGCCCGATGTCGGTGACGCCGACAAAGCCTTCCGCTTTGGTATCGGTCTTGTCGTTGTCCCCCTTGGTGTAGCGGTACGCGACGTACGGATTGAAGGCCTTGTTCACCGCCACTTCGACGCCCGCGAACGCGGCCGCGGACTTGATGTCCACCGTTGGGGTGGTGCGGAACTCACCGTCGGCGACGATCACTTCGAAGGAGGGCTTGATCATCCCGAACTGGCCGATCCCTTCAAGACCGTAGTAATATACCTTGGCCGTAGCGGTGGCGCTGCCACGGAAGTCGCTGAAGAGCAGGATGGGGCTCAGGGTCCCCTTTGCGTTGCCCATCCCGACGGTGAATTCGGGTTTCAGGAAGTACGCACGCCAGTCATTCAACAGGGTGGATTGGGGGGTACCGAGCGGCGCGATCGTTGGCGTGTTCTGGATGTTGAGATAGACGAGCTGGTACTTGACATTCTCGGTGACCTTGCCCCGGAAGCCGATCATGGGGTGGTCGTCGCCGTAGAGGAGGCCGCCCGTCCCGATGTCGGCCGCGGAGATCGGCCACCCGGCGAACAGCTCCAACGCGGGCGCGAACTCGTAGGAGAACTCCGCCCGCTCGATGCCGAACTCCGCGCCGGCGTTGGGGATCGCGGTAGCGCTCCCCGTCGCGGGAATCTGCGCAGATGTGTAGAACGACCGGTCGCCGTTGTTCTTGTTGAAGATCATGTCGGACTCGGCGGTCATCATGATCTTCCACTTGTCGCCCCCGGCCTTCCACCCCAGGCGGAGCTCGCTGCGGATGTGCTCCCCGGAAGTCCACCCGCCCTCGTTCAGGGTCGGCTTGTCAGCCGCATTCTTGTCGAAGTCGAAGTTGCTGTAGTAGGTGGGTATGACCCTGGCATAGCCGAAGAACGAAACCTCCGCCATCGCCGGCAGGGCGAACGCCGCAACCAAAACCGCCCCCAGTAAAACAACCAAACCTTTCCTCATGATTCCCTCCCCTTGAAGAGATTAGATCCTGCCCTCCACTTTCTTTCCCGGACCATCAATATACAAGAGTCCACCGAACGTCTCCAGCCACCACCTCCTCTCGCGGACTATTTCCCCCTCGAAATCCCACTCGCCGAACCTGCGGCCGAGCAGAAAAAAACTGTGTTTTGTAAGCTTTGTAAACACTGAATAACACCCGTCTTCCGCCTTGTCAAGAAATTTCACCGGGGAAGGCCTGCGCACTTCCTTCTCTTGCTCACGCGGAAACAGGAACATCTACTCCACCGAGAAGAGCACCAGCCGGCTCGCCGTTCCCGTGACGACCCCGCTCTTTTCGATCGCGGAAGCGATCACCTTTCCCCCCTTCCGCAGCGGGGACGGAGAAAAGAAGTCGGCCCCCGAGTAAGCGTAGTCGCCTTCTCCCGTGTCCGCCCTTTCGGTGAACTCCCCGTCCGACCATTGGAGGAGAGCGATGCTCCTCGACTCCTGGAGCGAGGAGACGTTGAGGAGTCCCGTCCTGACTTTCGGGATCACGAACAGCGGCGAACCGTCCGCCCCCGCGGAGACACGGGCCGCCTTCCTCACGGGATTCCTGCTCTTCCCTGTCTTCGGAAGGTAGAGTCCGTATGCGAAGTCGTCCGTCGCCGTGCCGTAGCTTCCTCCCGATCGGTATTCGGTCTTCCCGGAGGCGTCGAGGATCCGCAGATGACTGTCCTGGTCGGTGTAGATCAGCCGTCCCTCCCCTCCGAGGCGAGCGGAGGAAAGGCCCGGTATCCCGGACGAGAGGGGCGCGGTCCTCGTGTCCGCGGGAAGGGGCGCCCCCTCCGCGAGGGTCTTCCCCGTCCAAGACATCGTAAACAACCTTCCATCGAAGGGGCTATCGCTTCCCAGCCGCTGCCCGACGACGGTGGGCTTCCCTTGCCAATCCGGAAGGACGACGAGAAACCAGGGGATCCGGCCGGCGACCGGCTCGTACACATCCCCTTTCCTCTTCAGGACGGTCGATTCGAGATACTCCCCCTCGAGACCGGACACGAGGATCTCCTTCTTCCCGTCGCCGTCGAGGTCGACGGCCTCCACGTTCAGGATGTGGCCCGGCAATCCCCTCGTGATGCGGGTGTACGGCAACAGATCCTTGCCTTTTACGCGGTATATGTAGATGATCCTCCTCCCGAAGGCGAGGACCTCTCCGTTCCCTTCCGCGTCCACGTCCCCGGCCACGATGCCGTGCAGTTCGTCAGGTATCTTGTCGGACCGGGAAACCCTCTTCATCGATGAGGGGATCCATTTCTCTTCGGGGACACCCCCTCCGACCGGTGTGGAAACCGGGGACGATGGGAGGGATGGGGACACCGGGAGGGCCGAAGCCGCAGGGGAAGGCGCCGGGACGGCGGGGATCGCGGGGGGGGCAGGCGCGGGAGGAGAAACGGCCCGGATCGCCCCCTGCACGCCGAACAGTTTCCTGGAGATCTCGCCCGAGAGGACGCCCAGTTGGGCGATGATGTCGTCCTCGGTCGCCGCGGCGGCGAAGAACGCCCCCGCCGTCTTGCCGGTTTCGAGGTCGGTCACCGTCGTGTCGACGCTGTACCCCTTCCCCAACTTGGAGACCGTCCCCTGGAGCAGCAGCGGGACCTCCGCCTCCTTCGCCGCCGCCTCCGGGGCCTTGCCGCCCGCCGGGAGAAGCACCACGTCGGCCCCGGCCAGCGCCATCAGGCGGGAGGCCAGCAGGCGCGGCAGGACGGAAACCGTCGCCCCGATATCCTCTTTCGTCAGGGACGCGAACGGGGCGATGGCGATGCGGCGGGAGTAGCCGGCGGCGGACGCCGGGGCGGCGATCATCGGAAAACAGGAAACGAGAAGGGCTGCGCCGAGGACGGCACGCCCGATAAAACGTACGGGGGCGGTTCGCATGATCCGGAATCTAACAGAGGGGGGAGGGCTCCGTCAAATGGAAAGCGCGGCGGCAAGATTCTCCTGGATGCCGCCGAAGCCGCCGTTCGACATGATGAGGATGAGGTCCCCTGCCCGGCACGTTTCCGCAAGCCGCGCCACGATCCGCTCCACCTCCGGGAGGACCATGGCGGGGCGACCCGCCGCGCGCAGGTCCGCGGCCACATCCTCCGGCGAAAACCGCTCCTCCGGCGGGATCGTTTCCGCCCCGAACACTCCGGCGAGGATCACCTCGTCCGCCTCGAAAAGGGCGGCGAAAAACTCCCGCTGGAAGATCTTCCGGCGGCTGGTGTTCGACCGGGGCTCGAAGACCGCGACGATCCGCCGGCCCGGGTACCGGCCGCGGACCGCCCGGATCGTCTCCTTGACCGCCGTGGGATGGTGGGCGAAATCGTCGATCACGAGGATCCCGCGGAACTCTCCCACCACCTCCTGCCGCCGCCGGATCCCGGCGAACCGCTCGAACGTACGTGCGAGCGCCGAGGGAGGGAACCCGAGGCGCATCAGGACGATCGCCACGCCCGCCGCGTTGGCCGCGTTGTGGATCCCCGGCAAGGGGAACCGGAAGTCGAGGGAGCGCCCCGCCCCGTTCATCCGGAAGCCGGTCATCCCGCCGGACTCCCCTGTCCCCCGGACCGCCCACGCATCGAAGGCGGATCCCGCCGGAAGCGCACCGTCCCGCGTAGCGTAGAAGATTACCGGGCAGCGCGCCTCCCGCGCCACCGCGACGACGTCCGGGTAGTCGGCGCACGCCACGAGCAGGCCGTCGGGGGGAAGGATCGCCGCGAGTTTGCGGAACGACTCCCGCACGTGGTCGAGGTCCCGGTAGATGTCGGCGTGGTCGAATTCGACGCTCGTGAGCAGGACGATCCGGGGCCGGTAGTGAAGGAACTTCGGCCCCTTGTCGAAATACGCGGTGTCGTACTCGTCCCCCTCGATCACGAAGTGCCGCCCCCCCCCCG
>JAMDCN010000125.1 GCA_023489025.1 Deltaproteobacteria bacterium
TGATCTCTTTCTGCTCCAGCTCGGCGATATGGGAACCGCTGTAGCCGCACAGCTTGGACAGGATGTACTCGTTGTCGGCGCCGACCGGCTTGAACGCCCAGCGGACGCGGGCCGGGGTGTCGGACAGCTGGTACGCCGGACCCTGCGTCAGGACGTCCCCGAAGGTCGGGTCGTCGAGCCACTGGAGCGTGCCGCGCATGTGCCAGTGCTCGTTCGCGGCCACTTCCTTGGAGTTCCACACCGGCTGGGAGAGGATCCCGTTCGCCTTGCAGAGCTTGTCGACCTCTTCCTTCGTCTTGTCGGCCGCGAACTTCTCGAGCTCGGGGTAGATCGCCGTCTGTGCATCGGCGCCGACGCGGTCCGCGTGGGTCGGGTACTTCTTGGCCAGGTCGGGCCGGTTGATCATCTTGCACAGCTTCTGGAAATCCTCGTCCTTGTAGGCGGAGACGAGGCAGAAGCCGACTTCCTGTTCCTGCGGGTTCTTCGAGTTCGGGTACGACGACTTCCCGCACTTGAGGATCCCGTGCACGCAAAGGAGCGGCTCGAAGTTCCCGAACCGCTGGGGAACGATGCCGGTCTTCCCGTAGAGGGCGATGAAGTCGGTCAGGTGCCGCTGGGCGCCGTGGACCTGCGAATACTCGAGGAAGTTCCCCTTCCCCGACACGTTGTCGCGCCAGTAGAGGCAGGCGAGGATGTTGAACGCCGAGATGGCGCCGCCCCAGTAGTCCATGATCCAGATCGTCTGCTTGGAGGGCATCCCGCCGTACTCCTTGTGCCAGCCGGTGATCGAGAAGCAGCCGCCCTGCGCCTGGCCGAGGATGTCGTAGGAAGCACGGTTGCGGCCCGGACCCCAACCGCCGAAGCCTCCCATCCACTGGTAGATGAGGCGCGGGTTGAGTTGGGCGTACTGCCGGTACCCGATCCCCCACCGGTCGAACGTTCCCGCCCGGTAGTTCTCGGCGACGACGTCGGTCTTGGCCGCCAGCCGCTTCATGATCTGGATCGCCTCCGGCTTGTGGAAGTCGAGCGAGAGGAAGTATTCGTTCGGGTTCGCGCCGAAGAAGCCGAGGCCCGTCCCCTTCTCGGGCATCCAGCGGGAGAGCGGGTAGAGGAACGGCTCGTTGAAGGGGGTCGTGTGCCGCATCGGCTCGCCCCGCTTCGGAAGCTCGACCTTGATCGTCTCGGCGCCCAGCTCGGCGAGGTACGCCGCGCAGGAGGGGCCGAGGATGTACTGCGTGGTCGAGATGGCCCGGATCCCCTTGAGAACCTCGGGCTTGTCGAACCGCTTCTTCGTGTTGAAGACGGTCTGGCAGTAATCCTCGAAGGTCATGTCCTTCAGGCTTTTGTCGATGCTCATCAGATCACCCCTCCCTTCTTGAAAGCTGTAAGCCCTTCGCGGTCAAGACCGGCGAGGCGGCGGAACACGTCCTCGTTGTCCTGTCCCGTCGTGCGGCCGAGCCACTTGATCCGGCCCGGGGTGTTCATCCCGATGAAGCCGGACGCTCCGATCAGGACCTTGCCGAAGTTGAGATCGTCGACGATCTCGATGTGGCCGCGGTACTTGTAGTGCGGGAACTCGCACACCTCGTCGAGGAACGACACGCCGCCCGACGCCACTTCCTCTTCCTGCAGCGCGGTCTCGGCTTCGTTCCGGGTCTTGTCCTTGGTCCATTCGCACATCGTCGTGTACGTCTCGACCTGCATGTAGTGCGGAAGCCGGTCGGTCACGACGCGCAGCTTCGGATCCTCGCAGATGTGCTGCTCGAGCTCGGGCTTGTCCTTGCCGACCGTCCGCCAGATCCGGAACCAGAGGCGGTCGTGCCCGCCGCCGACCATAATCTGCCCGTCGGCGCAGGGGTTGACGGCGTAGATGTTGATCGCGAGGTCCCAGTTTCCGTACCGGGGCCGGATGGAGCCGTCCATCCCTTGCCATGCCCAGTTGTAGTCGATGATCCGGATGACGCCTTCCGCCGCCGTGCACTCGACGAACTGCCCCTTGCCGAGGAACCGCTCCCGGGCGTAGAGGGCCGCCATGGCGCCGATCGCCGAGA
The DNA here is from genome assembly GCA_023489025.1 of Deltaproteobacteria bacterium. The sequence goes on from JAMDCN010000125.1 coordinate 2,052, forward strand.
AGGTGCCGCCGACCTGGTCGCACAGCCACCAGCCCGAGCGGGTCGGGGTGCCGCCGAACGCAACCGGCGCGCCGGTGCCGTGGGCGAAGCCCATCGAGCACTGGGCGGTCGGGTCGAGGTTCCCCGCGTTGTCCTTCAGGGGGCCCCACTGTCCGCGCTGCCCGACCCACAAATAGACGAGCCGCGGGTTGATCTCGGAGAGCTGCCGGTAGCCGATCCCCAGATTGTCATAGTGCCCCGGGGGGGCATTCTCGATGAGGATGTCGACCTGCGGGATGATCTTCTTGAGCAGGTTGCGGCCCTCGTCGGTTTCGAGGTTGAGCGTGACGGAGAACTTGTTCCGGGCCTCGGCGAGGTACTTGGCGCCGACTTTCTCCCCGTTCTTCGACTGGAACATGTACTCCTCGCGGCCGAAGGGAACGAGCTTCCGGATCGGGTCGCCGCCCGGGGGCTCCACCATGATGACCTCGGCGCCGACCTCGGCGAAGTGCGAGGAGCACCAGTGGCCGATGTTCATGTTCGTGGTCATGTCGAGAACCCGGATCCCGTCGAGGGATTCCGGCTTGTCGGCGTTGAACTGCTGCCGCACCGCCGACTCGACCCAAAGCGAATACTCCTTCTGCTTCTCGGCGACACCGGCGTAAACCTCGTCGACGGTCGGCGTTGGGATCGCGGGCCACGGAAGAACCTTGATCGTCGGCCGTTTCTTTTCCGTACGCCACTTTTCAGCCATGCTTCCCCTCCTTTTGATATTTGCTGCCTTCGAGAGCCTTGTGAGGAACCGTTTGCCACCCTTCCGCGCTGCCGGAGATCGGTCGCTTCGCCGTGATCGCCCCCCTTTCGCGAGTTTTCAAGGACGCCGCCCCCCTGGATGGAACGATTTGGCGGGTAGGAAAAAGCCGCCGAAAATCGGGATGTTCCACAGAAAAGGTCGGCGTGGTTTTATAAATGCGTTTTATTAATATCGCAACACGCCGTTTCGTGTCAAGCCTTTTTTTACAGGTAAAACGCATTTTGATCTTTCCGGTCACTGCGTCTGCCTGGGACGCTTGAGGACCATCTGGCACCCCACCGTGCCGTAGGCGATCCCGTCGCGGTTCGGAGCGATGAGAGGAACGGAGGTCACGAGCTCCCACCCGTTCTCTCCCGCCTCCTTCAGCCACTCCATGTCCGCCGTCAGCCCCTCCGGCGTGTCCTTGAACATCACCATCCTGTCCATGTATTCGAACGTCATCCCTTGCTCCCCTCCCATCCGTGTTCGCGCGGGGGAATCCCCGCCGCGTCGGCGACCGCCTTGCGTATCGCCCGGTACGTCGCTTCCCGTTCCTCCCCCCGCTGCCCGGCCGCGCGGGCGAGCGACAGGGTGACGACGTCGTAGAGCCGCTTGATCCGCTCACCGCCGTCCCCGCCCAGACGCTTCAGGACCTCGCCGTGGTCCGCCTCGAACCCGTCGTCGGTCACCAAGACGATCTGCCGGCCGACGTCGGACAGGACCCGCTCACTCTCCGAGTGGAGGATCCGGGCGAGGTGGCGCGACATCATCGCCGAATCCATCCGCTCGTTGTCCTTCCGGAGCGTCGCGACGCGCTCCTCCTCGGGCATCAGTTTCCAGACGATGTAATCGACCGGCTTCGTCATCGCCATCCGGCCGGTGCCGTACCGGTCGACGAAGTAGGCGATCGTCCGGTCGCCCACCCCTTCCGCGACCGCCAGGATCAGTTCGCGAAGCCCCTTGGACGGCATCTCGAAGAAGGAAGGATATTTCGCGAAGAAGGGGGAGACGAACCGGCGGACCTCGTCGGCGGTCAGCAGGTCGAGGTGGACCAGGGCGGTGAGGCGCAGGTCCTTGAGCGACATCGCCGCGAGCGTCCGCGTGAGGTCCCTGAGGCGGAATTCGGCCGGCATCTCCCTCGGAACCTTCTCCATCGGGGACCCGAGGAGCGTTTCGGAGTCGGCCGGCAGCCCGGCGGCGGAGGCGACCAGCGCGCGGATCTCCCGGAGGCGTTCCTCGCCCTCGGGCGTGGCCCCCGCCGCGACGGCCTGGGCGATCCGGGATGCGAGCTCCGCCGCCGTTTCCCGCAGCTTCGCCTCGGGTACGGAGCGGAGCCGCTCCAGGAGATCGTAGTAGAGGGAGAACTCGAGAACCCCCTCGTTGAACCCGGGATCCGACAGCATGTACGGGCGGAAGAGCATGGCGGCGCGGGCCACTTCCCTGCGGAGCTGGAGAGGATCGACCGCGTCGAGGCGCTCCGCGATCCGGGGCCACTTCTCCCGGACCGCCATTTCCTGGTACTCCTCGCGGGTGAGGAAAGGGGGCTCGAACCGCTCGCCGTCCTTCTTCTTCTCCTCGAGCTCGGCGACGGCGTGCGCGGTGTATGCGGGGACGAATTTTTGGGCGAACTCCCGGAGCTCGTTCTCGTTCCGGTGCTCGCTGTACCCGTCGAACATCTTCCCGCGGGTCTCCTCGTCGAGGCAGTCGCCGAAGATCCGCATCGTGTACCGCAACTGGGCTTCGGGAAGCTCGCCGAGGTTGGCGAGGAGGTTCGCGGAGCGGCCCTCGAGGCGGTGTCGCACCAGTTCGACGTAACTGTTCATCCCGGCAGCGCCCCCCTGAAGGGAGAAGAGCCCGCGAAACGCCGAAAGGATCTCCCCCTTGCGCTCCTTCGGGAAATCCCACGTCGCCGACAGCATCGACCCGGTGAAGGCGAACTCGCCGTCCTCACCCTCCCCGCCGCACGACCCGCCCTTGACCGCTTGCGGGGACGAGGACGGGGGGGAGTGCAGCGCCTCGGAAACCTGGCCGAGGAGCCCTTCCCCGTCGGTGGTGTTGGGGGCCTGTACCGTGCAGTACGACGAGGTCACGGAGACGAAACAGGGGAGGAGGTCGCCGCCGGGCGTCTCGACCAGCGCGTCGAGGTTCCACTGTGCGGCGGATTCCTTGAGCGAGGTCTTCCGGCACGTCCAGCTCAACGGTTCGCTCCCGGGCCGGTCACAGTTCGCCCGCGATCTTCCTGCGCAGGAGGTTGGCGATCGCCTCGGGATCAAACGCCATGAGGCCGGTGTCGTGGTACAGGTCGCCGAGCCACTCGGCGACGTGCGCACGGTGCTCCTCGACGATCCCGCACTCGGCGTCGAGGACGAAGACGACGACCCGGCGGTCGTCGCCGTCGTAAAAGCGGAAGGCGAACCGCGCTTCCGGAAGCTCGTGCAGGTCGATCTCCACCACGTCGCTCCCCTCGAGGTCCAGCGACCGCTTTACGTCCCGGAGAGTGAGCACACTACCGCGGAAGGCGATCTCGGTCTTCCCCGACCACAGAGGGCCAAATCGCGTTTCGATCAACTCCTTGTCCTCGATGCTCACACGCATACCCCTTTCACCCCGCCCCTTGGGACGATACCGAATAAAACGAAAAACGGAGGAAGCGGGGGGAGGGTATCCTTCTACCTCTTGGGCGCCCGCCGTGTCAAGCGGTTCTATAATGGCGTTTTGAGAAAATCGTAAATCCCGCGGAAATCCCGCCGCTTATCCGCCGCTTACCTTGACACTCCGATCCGGGGAGGCTAAAATTCTTCGTCTTGCCATGAATCCAATCCACCGAAGGAGGCCTACGCTGCCGTGGCCCGCCTGACGACGAAAACCTCGAGCAAGCTGTTCGCCCTTGCGAAAACGATGATCCCGGGCGGCGTCAACTCCCCCGTCCGCGCGTTCGGGTCCGTCGGGGGAACCCCCCTGTTCATCGAGAGCGCAAAGGGCGCCACCGTCCGCGACGTGGACGGCAACACCTTCATCGACTACGTTGGGTCGTGGGGTCCGATGATCCTCGGCCACGCCCCCCCCGCGGTCGTCTCCGCCATCAAGGCGGCCGCCGGGCGGGGAACGAGCTACGGGGCTCCCACGCCGGGCGAGGTCGGGCTGGCGCACCTGATCCGCAAGGCGTTCCCCTCCGTCGAGAAGGTCCGCCTCGTCTCCTCCGGGACCGAGGCGGCGATGAGCGCGATGCGGCTGGCGCGGGGGTACACGGGGCGGGACAAGATCATCAAGTTCGAAGGCGGGTACCACGGGCACGCCGACTCGATGCTGGTGAAAGCCGGCTCGGGGGTCCTCACCTTCGGTCAGCCCGACTCCCCCGGCGTCCCGGCGGAGCTGGCGAAGCTCACCTTGACCGCCGCCTTCAACGACATCGCCTCCGTGCGAGCGCTCTTCGCGAAGAACAAGGGGCAGGTCGCGGCGATCTTCGTGGAGCCGATCCCCGGCAACATGGGAGTGGTCCCCCCCGAACCCGGCTTCCTGGAGGAGCTGCGGGCGCTTGCGAAGAAGCACGGGGCGCTCCTCGTCTTCGACGAGGTGATCTCCGGGTTCCGCGTCGCGTTCGGCGGCGCGCAGGAACTGTTCGGCGTCGTCCCCGACCTCACGATCCTCGGCAAGATCATCGGCGGCGGCCTCCCGGTGGGGGCCTTCGGCGGGCGGAAGGAGATCATGGACGCCCTCTCGCCGGCCGGCCCGGTCTACCAGGCGGGGACCCTTTCCGGGAACCCGCTCGCCGTGGCGGCGGGGATCGCCGCGCTCACCGGACTGTCCCGCAAGGGGGCCTACAAGGAACTGAACGCCAAGGCGGATTATCTCGCGGAGGGGATGGCGAAGGCGTTCGCCGCCTCCCGCGTCCCGGCCTGGACGAACCGCGTGGGCTCGATGGGGACGACCTTCTTTCAAAAGGGCCCGGTGACGGACTACGCCTCGGCGAAGCGGAGCGACACGAAACGGTACGCGGCCTGGTTCCACGGGATGCTCACCCGCGGGGTCTACATCGCGCCGTCGCAGTTCGAGGCGGGGTTCGTCTCCCTGGCGCACACGAAGCGGGACCTCGACCGGACGATCGCCGCCGCCAAAGCGGTCCTCGCAACCCTGTGATTCCCGCCCTGCCCCCTTTTTCGTTGACGCCTTCCCGGATCCTGTGATAGATATTCGGCGTTTGCCCTCATGATCGACCGACAGGACCGAAAGGCTTTCTTCCGCGAGCTGGGGAAGTACAGCGCCCTCGGGCTCGAGATGGCGCTGTCCGTCGTGATCGGGGCGGCGATCGGGTACTACCTCGACCGCTGGCTCGGGACGGGGCCGTGGCTGATGATCGTCTGGATCGGCCTCGGGTTCGCCGCCGGGGTGCGCAGCCTCTACCGCGCCGCCGTGCGGTCCGGGAAAGACCTGGAGCGGGACGAGGAGCGGCGGAGGAAGCCCGGTGGGCCGTGACGCCCCGGACGGGTTGTCGCTGCGGTCGCTGACGAACCGGGTCTTCCTCTCCGCGGGACTGATCCTCGGGGGAATCGGGGTCGCGGTCGCGGCGGGAGCGGCGAACGTCTCGATGCTCCCCGGAGCGATGGTCGGCGCCGCCATCGCGTGCGGGAACTTCTTCCTTATAAGGAAGATCCTGGAGAAGGCGTTCTCAGGCGGCGGGGCGGTCAACAAGGCGTTCGTCGTCCAGTACACGCTGAAGTTCCTCGGGCTGATCGGGGTGGTCTACCTCGTCGTCCGGTACGGCGGGTTCGACGTGTTGGGGTTTCTGCTCGGGCTCTCCTCGCCCTTCCTCGGGGTCCTCCTCGAGGCGCTGGCGAGGTCGTCCGGCGCAAAAGCGTGACCGATGATGTCCTCACGGGGGTAGGGACGATGCGGAAAGGAATCCTCGGACTTCTGGCCTTGGCGGCGCTGCCGTCGACGGCGGCGGCGGCGGAGGGGCACGGCTTCTCCTGGTTCATGATGCTACCGGGAGGGGCGCATTATTACTACATCTACGCGGCCCTCTTCATCGCCGTGTTCCTTCTCGCCGCGTCGGCCGTGGTCGTCGGGGGCAGGAAGACGGAAGAGATGGTGATCCCGGATCCCCGGTTCACGCTGCGCAACCTCTTCGAGCTGATCCTCGGGTTCCTGCAGCAGCTGGCCGAGGACATCATCGGGCACGATTACAGGAAGTACCTCCCCCTGCTCGGGAGCTGCTTCCTCTTCATCCTGTTCATGAACCTCATCGGGCTCATCCCCGGGTTTCTCCCCCCCACGCAGAAGATGAACATCACCCTCGGCCTCGCGCTCGTCATCTTCCTGTCGACCCACTACTTCGGGGTGCGGGAGAACGGGATCGCCTACTTCAAGCATTTCCTCGGGCCGGTCTGGTGGATGTCGCCGATCATGCTCCCGATCGAGATCATCTCCCACCTCGCGCGTCCGATGTCGCTCTCTCTCCGTCTTTTCGGCAACATCACGGGCGACCATGCCGTGGTGGCCGGCTTCATGGCGCTGGTTCCCATCGTCGTCCCTTCGATCTTCATGGGCCTCGGCGTCTTCGTTTCGTTCATGCAGGCGTTCATCTTCACCGTGCTCTCGATGATCTACATCTCGGGGGCCGTGACGCACGCGGAGGAGCATTGATCCGGGGGATCCTCCCCGGTCGATGATACAGGCACCACCCCGGCGGCCGGGCGGAACCGGCTTCCGGGAACATCCTGAAAGGGGGAACACCCATGTTCCGCAAGTACACTTTCTCTTTCCTCGTCGCCCTGCTCTTCGTGGCGGTGGCGTCCGCGGCCTTCGCGGCCGAAGGGGCCGCCGCTGCCGGCGACGGCAACGTCAAGACCTTCATCGCGCTGGCCGCAGGGTTTGGCATAGCGATCGCATCCTTCGGGGGAGCGCTGGGCCAGGCGAAAGCCATCGCCGCCGGGCTGGAGGGGATTGCGCGCAATCCTTCCGCCCAGAACAAGATCTTCATCCCGATGATCGTCGGGCTCGCGCTGATCGAGTCCCTCGTCATCTACACCCTGGTCATCGCGTTCGTGCTCGTCGGGAAGCTATAACCGACCTCCAGGGGAAACATCGGATCTTGCGGAAAGGGGCTCCGTCGGGAGCCCTTTTTCGTTGGCGGGATGGCGAGGAAAATATGTCGCCGGTATTGCCCGCGGACGTTCCCGCGAATAGAATGAAAATTCGTCCGCCGTGCGCGCGGGCAACTTTTTACGAACGCTGGGAAGGTGTTCCCCGATGAAGATCGACCCGCACGTGTTCCACGCGAAGTTCCCCCACCATTGCGCGCTCGACCGGTGCAAGAGCCGCTGCTGCCGGCACGGCGTCTGGGCCGACATCGGGGAGCGGGAGGCGATCCTGCGGCACGCGGACCTCTTCCTCCCCTACGTCCGGCCGGAGGCGGGAAACCGATCCCTCTGGTTCGGCGAGACGGCGGAAGATTCCGACTGTCCGAGCGGCATGGCGGTCGAGACGAACGTGATCGACGACGCGTGCGTCTTCTTCCATCCGGCCCACGGCTGCTCCCTGCAGAAGGCGGCGATCGACCGGGGGAGGCACGAGTGGGAGTTCAAGCCCCGCTTCTGCATCATGTTCCCGCTCGTGGTCTCGGAGGGGGTGCTGACCGTCGACGAGGACATGGACGAGGTGTGGTGCCTGAAGGACGAGAACCGGACCCACCCGATCCTCGACGCGGTGGGGAAGGAAGTGGACCACCTCTTCCCCGAGGAAATCGCGCGCAAACTCCACAACGGCAACGGAAACGGCGCGAAGAATCCGTCCGCGGCATGACCGGTTCCGCCCGGCGGATCAGTTGAAGGTCTGATC
>JAMDCN010000136.1 GCA_023489025.1 Deltaproteobacteria bacterium
AATATGATAATTTTGAAGGAGTTTTTAGAATACGCCTCGGTCTATGGAAATCGGTACGGCACCTCGCGCAAAGGGGTTCGGTCGATCGTATCCCGCGGGATCGACGCCGTGCTGGAAATCGACGTGCAGGGGGGAAGGAACGTCAAGGAGACGCTCCCCGATGCCGTCCTCGTGGGGATCTTTCCGCCCGACTGGGAAACTCTGGAACGGCGCCTGTCCGGAAGGGGGCGCGACAGCCGGGAGGAGATGGAGACACGGCTCGATGCGGCGGGCCGGGAAATGCGGGAGCTCCTGGACTACGACTACCTCCTGGTAAACGACGATCTCGAAAATGCGGTCACGCAGGTGGAATGGATCGTTCGGGCGCGTCGCCTCCGCAGGGAGCGCGTCCGCGCGCGGATGGAAAGGATTCTCAACCGGTAAGAGAGGGAAACAATGGCGAGAGTAACGGTGGAAGATTGTCTGCGTCACGTCGGCAGCCATTTCGAGCTGACCGTGGTGGCGGCAAAACGGGCCAAGCAGCTCCTGGGCGGGGTGGGCGCGTCGATCGACACGTCCCAGCGAAGGGATAAACCGACCGTGGTGGCGCTCCGGGAGATCGCACAGGGGACGGTGCGGGTCAAACACTAATCCCGGAGCGTTCCATGCTCCGCCTCAATGACATCGTCGAGCGGGTCCAGGCCGGAAGGCCTTCCGCCGACATCGAGCTCATCCACAAGGCCTACGTCTTCACGGCGAAAGTGCATCACGGACAGTTGCGCCAGTCGGGGGAGCCCTACCTCATCCACCCCCTGAATGTGGCGTACCTCCTTGCCGAATGGAACCTCGACGAGGAGACCGTGGTCACCGGGCTGCTCCACGACACGGTGGAGGACACGGTGGCGACCGCCGGCGAGCTCCGGGAGCTGTTCGGGGACACCGTGGCCCAGATGGTGGACGGCGTCACGAAGATCAGCCGCGTCGTGATCTCCGACGTCGCCGACCAGAAGGCCGAGTCCCTGAGGAAGATGATCCTCGCCGTGGGGAAGGACGTCCGCGTCGTCCTCGTCAAGCTGGCGGACCGGCTCCACAACATGAGGACGATCGGCCACCTCCCCCCGGACAAGCAGGGTTCCGTCGCCCGCGAGACCCAGGAAATCTACATCCCCATCGCCAGCCGGCTTGGCATGTCCCGCGTCAAGATGGAGCTCGAGGACCGGTGCCTGGAGGTTCTCCACCCCGAAGACTACCGGGAGCTCGTCCGGCAGGCCGACGAGCGGAAGCGCGACCGGGAGAGCCACATCCGGGGAGTCGTCGAGCTGCTGGAAGGGAAGCTATCCGAAGCCGGGGTCGACGCGACGGTGACCGGGCGGTCGAAGCACATCGCGGGCGTTTTCCAGAAAATGGCCCGCCAGGGGATCGAGTTCGACCATGTCTACGATTTCATCGGGTTCCGCATCATCGCCAAGTCGGTTCGGGATTGCTACGAGGCGCTGGGCATCGTGCACAGCTTGTGGAAGCCCGTCCCCGGGCGATTCAAGGACTACATCGCGATGCCGAAGCCGAACCTCTACCAGTCCCTGCACACCACGGTATTCGGGCCGAGCGCGGAGCTGATGGAAATCCAGATCCGGACGGAGGAAATGCACGCCATCGCGGAGTACGGCGTGGCGGCCCACTGGAAATACAAGGAGGGACGCCCGGTCATCGGGAAGGGCGACCAGATGTTCCTCTGGCTGCGACAGATCCTCGAGCTCCAGCAGGACATGAAGGACCCCCGGGAGTTCCTCAACACGGTCAAGGTGGAGCTCTTCCCGGAGGAGGTCTATGTCTTCACCCCCCGGGGCGACGTCAAGGAGCTGCCGCAGGGCGCGACGACCATCGATTTCGCCTACGCCATTCACACGGAAGTGGGGAACCACTGCGTGGGTGCGAAGGTGAACGGGAAGATGGTCCCCCTGAAGACCGCCTTGAAGAACGGGGACGTGGTCGAGATCATCACCCATCCCTCCCACCAGCCGAGCAAGGATTGGCTCAAGATCGCCAAGACGAGCCGCGCCCTGAACAAGATCCGCGTCTACGTGCGGCAGGAGCAGCAGGAGCGCAGTCTCGCCCTCGGGCGCCAGATCCTCGAGCGGGAGCTCCGGAAGTACTCCCTGTCCGTGAACAAGGTCCTCAAGTCCAAGGAATTCGAGGAGGTCCTTCTGGAGACCCGGTTGAAGACCGCGGACGACTATTGCATCGCGCTGGGTTACGGGAAGATGTCGCTCCTGCCCCTGTTGCGGCGCCTGGTCCCCCCCGAACAGCTCCAGGAGAAGGTCAAGGAATCCCGGCTGGGGGCGCTGATCAAGCGCGTCACCACGAAAAAGCCGAGTGCGGTCGTCGTAAAAGGGATGGACGATATCTTCATCCGGCTGGGAAACTGCTGTCACCCCGTGCCGGGGGACCCGATCGTCGGCTTCATCACCCGGGGGAGGGGGGTGACGATCCACGCGAAGGATTGCCCGAAAGCGCTGGAAAACGACCCCGCCCGCGCGATCGAGGTCGCCTGGGAGGCGGGCAGCAAGGCCGCCCACCCGGTCAAGCTGAAGGTGGTGTGCGCCGACAAGCCGGGGCTTCTCGCCGACATCTCCCGCACGATTACCGCCAGCGACGTCGACATCCGCCGTGCGGTCGTCATGACCACCCGTGACCAGCGGGCGATCTGCAACTTCGAGGTATCGGTCAACGACGCGCAGCACCTGGCGGCGCTGATCAAGTCGATCGAGAAGGTGAAGAACGTATTCTCCGTGGAGAGAGGGAAAGGATAGGCGATCCGCTTTACGGAAAAAGTTGCTGTTTCACTGGAGCGCGGCCCCGTTCAAGGTCACGTTGCCGGTGCCCGACGTCATGATCCATTTCACCGTCAAGCTCTGCCCCGCTTCGCCTGCCTTGTAGGTCAGCGTGTAATTGCGGTCGTATTGACCGCTGACGGCCGTGGTGACATTCACAAAATCGGGTGCCGATCCGTCCGACAGGTGAGCGGTCAGGGTGCCCCCGCTGTACCAGCCGCCCACATGTACCTTCAGCGTCCGGAGGCCGGTGTCCGCCGGAGCCGTGATCGAAAAACCGTTTTGTACGCCGCTGACGTAGACGCCGTTCTTGTTGTTCGTGCTGCTTGCCCAGGGCGTGCCATCCGTCCAGTTCAGCGGTCTTGGATCGTTGGCGTAATACCGCACGGTTCCGCCACCCACTGCCGTGTAGGTGCCGAGTTGGGCAGTCACCCCTGCCTTGCGGTTCAGGCTCGAGTCCCCCCAGTGCACCCAGTCGGCGCCGCCCTCCGTCGTCAGGTTCGCCGTCGTCGTTGAGCTGTCTCCGGAACCGGATAAGGATCCGTTCGCCGTTACGGGATTGTTGGTGAGGCTGAAAACGGCCGGGGTCGCCACGCCGGACACGCCGGCCGTCACGGTGTAAGTGCCCGCCTGGCCGTTGGCGGTCAATGTCGGGGCGGTGGCCACGCCGTTGCTGTTCGTGACGGCGTTGGCGGTGAGCGAGCCGCCGCTGAAGGCGCCGCCGGCTCCGCTGCCCGGCGCAGTGAAGGTCACCGTAACCCCGCCGACGGGGGTGCCGGAGTCCGTCACCGTGGCCTGCAGCGGGGTGGTAAAAGCGGTGTTCACGATCGCGCTCTGGGGAGTGCCGCCGCTCGCGCTGACGCTACGCGCAGGATTCACGGTGAGGCTCGAGGACCTGGTTGCCCCGCCATACAAGGCGGAGATATTCACGACGGTTGAGCTGGACACCGGGGTGGTGGTTATCGTGAAGGCGGCGCTGGTGTTGCCGCCCGCGACGGTGACGTTGGCCGGAACGCTCGCCACCGGAGTGTTGCCGCTCGACAACGACGCGACGGCCCCCCCGCTTGGCGCAGGGCCATTCAACGTCACGGTCCCGGTCGAAGTGTTGCCCCCCACGACATTGGACGGATTCACGGTCAGGGAGACAATCACCGGGAGGATGTCAAAGCTGATACCGTTGGAAATGCCCCCGCCAGGCGCGGGATTGGAAACGGTTACACTGGCAGTCCCGGCCGTGGCAATGTCCGTGGCGGCAATGGCAGCATGTATCTCTGTGCCGGATATGAAGCTGGTCACCCGGTCCGAACCCTTCCACCGCACCTTCGAGCCGCTCACGAAATTGCTCCCGTCCACGGTCAGCGAGAAGGAAGGGCCTCCGGCAGTCGCCCAGGAAGGGCTCAGGCCGATGATGGCAGGCAGGGGATTCCGGACCTCGAAGGTCATCGCGTTGGAGAGGCCCCCGTCGGGGTTGAGCACGGTGACGGGGACCGTTCCCGGCGTGGCGATGTCGGCTGTCGTGATGGACGCCTGCAGCTGGGCTGCCGACCCGAAGGTTGTCACCCTGTCCGAGCCGTTCCAGCGCACCTTGGCGCCGGAGACGAAATTGCCGCCCGTCACCTGCAGCGCGAAGCCGGGGCTCCCGGCTGTAATAAACTGCGGAGCGAGTGCCGAAATCTGGGGGTTCCCTGCCTGGGGGTTCCTCAAGGAAATGAGACCGCGGTCGGGAACGGCGTTGTGGTAAATCACCCTCGCTGTCCCCTCCACGGTCGATGGTACCTGGGTGATGCTTCCGCTGCCCTGCTGGACGCTCACGGTGCCCCAGTCGGACGGCACCTCGCTCCGTATGGTCAGGGGTTGGTCGTAGATCGCGTCATCCAGAGTGTCGGTGAGGCTCAGAACCATCTGGTCGCTGGAGCTGGAGAGGACGGAAAGGGTCGCGGACGCCCTCTCCTGGATGTGCTTTGCCGCAGCGCCGAAGGTGCCCACCCAAAGATTCTTGTCTTTCAGGTAGTCGAGGTAGGTCGTCCACATGTCGATTTCCCAGGAACCCCAACAATCTCTTCCCCCATCCAGGCTGTGGATGAAGGCAACCAGCCATTTCCCCTGCTGTTCCGCTGCGTCCGCCTGCGCATAGATATCGTCCCCGTCATCGGGGGAACAGGCGCTCACGTTGGAGAAATCGATAGGCTCGCTGTTGAGGCCGCACGAGATCCCTCTGGACGCAATGTAAATATTCCGGGCAATCGACGCGACAGAGGAGTTGAGAGCCCCGTAAGGATACGCAAAGGAAAGACATCGCCGCGAGGGGATCTGGGCGTCGATCGCAGCCTGCGCCCCCGCCAGTTCACTCTGTACCTGGGTAAGGGAAAGCGATGTCAAATAGGGATGGCTCATTGTATGGCTGGCGATCTCATGACCCGTAATTGCGGCGTTCTTCCAGGAACTCCACGCGGGAGAATAGCCACCGATATCGTTGATGACCAGGAAGAAGGTGCCCTTCAATCCCCGCGCATCGAGTGCGGGTATTCCCAGAGAGGCATGTGACTGGCAGCCATCGTCAAAAGCGAGCGATACGGCCCCCGCTTTGTTCTCCGGCCAGGATGTGATCGTGTGGGCGGCAAACGAATTCCCTGCAAGTCCCACAAGGATCAGGAGAACCGGGAATCCACGTTTGCCGGTCCTCAATGGAACACCTCGCCAAATGAAATATCGGAAAGGGTTTGCTGGAACCATGAACAATTGCAAAAACCAATCCCGTAACCTGAATGGATGTAAGTATTGGGAAAAAAAGCATTCATTTTTTTGGATCATTCCGGTTGTTTGTTTTTTGATCCCTTTTTGGAAAAAAAATGCTTAGATTATGTATTTATAAGGGAAAAGCGTGTGTGTCGGAGGTTTTTCCGCGTAGCGCTTTTTCGAGCCGGCGAAAACTTGCCAAATTCGTGAGAACGAAATAATATGATTGTTCGAATATTCCTAAGTATTTGTTTTCACAAATTATTAATAATGTCCTTGGAAAGGAGAAGGCGAAACGATGCAAGAGACGGTAAAAACCGACAAGGCTCCGGCGGCCATCGGTCCGTATTCCCAGGCGGTTCGGTCGGGAGGCTTCCTGTTCTGCTCGGGACAGATCCCGTTGGATCCGGAAACGGGAAAGTTGATCGAAGAAGGGATCGAGGCGCAGACGGATCGGGTCCTGAAAAATCTCAAGGCGGTGCTTGCGGCGGGGGGCGCATCGCTCGCCGCGGTGGTCAAGACCACCGTCTATCTGGTGAATCTTGGGGATTTCCCTGCGATGAACGCGGTCTACGGGGGATATTTCCCGGAAGACCCGCCGGCCCGCGCCACTGTCCAGGTGGCGAAGCTGCCGGCGGGAGCGCTGGTGGAGATCGACGCGATCGCGAAAGCGGACTGACTAGATGGCTTTGGCGACCCGCCCGGACTTGATGCACTGCGTGCAGACCTGGAGGTGCCGCACCGTGCCGCCCTGGATCGTCTTTACGCGTTGGATATTGGGCTTCCAGACTTTTTTTGTCTTGTTGTTGGCGTGGGAGACGTTATGCCCGAAATTGGGCCCCTTCCCGCAAATCGCGCACTTGGCCATGTTATCCTCCGAAAAAACAACCTTTAATACATATCACGTTTCGTGAACATTAAGCAAGGTCAAAATCTTTTCCGGCCTCGGAAGAAGAAGGGCCTGCGAACCGCCGCGCTGGTCCTTTTCCTGCTCATGGCGGCAGGCGCGTGGGTTCCGCATCTGCTCGCGAAGAGGCTTCCGGGTCCGCAGCCGGTACAGGCCGACGCCATCCTCGTCCTGACCGGCGATGAGAAACGGATCCCCGAGGGGTATCGAGCCTGGAAAGAGGGGAGGGCCAGAGAACTGTACATCCTCGGTGCGGGAGGAGGCGCGAGGCTCGAGCGGATCCTTCCGGGCCACCCCGCTCTTTCCCCTGTCGAACTCCGCCGGCTTCACGTGGAGGGATGGTCCGAAAACACCCTGGAGAATGCCTTTGCCGCGAAAGGCGTGGTCGCGGAGGGGGGATTCCGCAAAGTGATCCTTGTTACTTCGGATTACCACATGCCGCGGGCGCACCTGGCCGTCCGGACGGTCCTCCCGGCGCCGGTCTCGATCGAAGTGATCCCCGTGCGGTCGGAATGGAAAGAGCGGGGCGCTTTTCTCCGCACACTCCGGCTTTTCTTCGTCGAAGGCTGGAAATACTGGGGATACCGGATCTTCCTCTTTTGGGAATAGGTCATGCGTCGGGATTCCGATGAAAGAACTCCGGGATCCTCGGCTCTCCCTCGACCCGGACGCGCCTCCCCACGATCTTGAGCTTTCCCTGGAAGAACAGCCGGATCGCCATGGGGTAGATCTTGTGCTCCTGGACCAGGATCCGCGCCGCGAGCGTCTCTTCCGTGTCGTCGTCGTACACGGGGACCACCGCCTGGACGACGATCGGACCGGTGTCTACCCCCTCGTCGAGGAAGTGGACGGTGCATCCGGAGAACCGGACGCCGTGGTCCAGCGCCTGCTTTGGCCCATGCGTCCCCGGGAAGGAGGGGAGAAGCGCCGGGTGGATGTTGAGGATCCGGTTCGAAAACGCGCGGACGAACACCGGGGTGAGCACCCGCATGAAGCCGGCCAGGCAGACAAGCTCCGCCCCGCTTTTCCGCAGGATCTCCACGAGCCGATTGTCGAACTCCTCGCGGGTGGGGAAGTCCCGGTGGTTGATCACCTCCGTGGGGATGCCATGTTTCTTCGCGCGGACAAGACCGTAGGCGTCGGCCTTGTTGCTGATGACGATCCCCACGCGACCGGGGATCTCTCCCTTCTCCGACGAGTCGATGATGGCCTGGAGATTGGATCCGCTCCCGGAGATGAGAACGGCGATGACCGGTCGGTCGCTCATGATTTCCCTCCCGTCAGCAGCACTTGCGGGGAGCCCCTGCGCCCTTTTTGCACTTCCCCGATGAGACCGGCCGGCTGACCGGCCTTTCGGAGGAGACGAAGGGCCCGGTCGGCGTCCGCGGCCCTTACAACGAGGACCAAACCGATCCCCATGTTGAATGTCCGGAAGGCTTCGCCCTCCGGGAGCCTGGCGGCCCGCACGAGCGTCCCGAACACCGGAGGCACCGGCCACGTCCCTTTCCGGATCACGGCGGTTGCGCCGACCGGCAGCATCCGCGGGACGTTCCCGGTAATCCCGCCCCCGGTGATGTGCGCCATGGCGCGGATCTTAACCTTCCCCGCGAGGGACAGCACCGGGCGGACGTAGATCCGGGTGGGACGGAGCAGCTCCTCGCCCACCGTTGCTCCCCAGTCGGGCATATGCGAGCCCACCTTCTTTTTGAGGAGTTCGAATACGACCTTGCGCGCCAGAGAATATCCGTTGCTGTGCAGCCCCGAGGAGGGGAGCCCCAGGAGGACGTCGCCTGGCCTCACCGCCCGCCCGTCGATGATTTCCCGCCGGTCCACGGCACCCACGGCGAATCCCGCCAGGTCGAATTCCCCTCGGGCGTACATGGAGGGCATTTCGGCGGTTTCCCCGCCGAGAAGGGCGCAACCGGCCTGCCGGCATCCTTCGACGATCCCCGACACGACCTCGGCGCCTTCTTTCGAGTCCAGCTTTCCCGTGGCGTAATAGTCGAGAAAGAACAGGGGCTCGGCACCGTGGACCAGAATGTCGTTCACGCACATCGCCACCAGGTCGATCCCGACGGTGCCGAGATTTCCCGCCATGGAAGCGACCTTGACCTTCGTCCCCACCCCGTCGGTCCCCGCCACGAGCACGGGATCGCGGTACCGGCGGGCCTGGAAGCGGAAGAATCCCGCGAACGATCCGATGTCCCCAAGGACCTCCTTCCGGTGGGTGGTGCGGACCATCGGCCGGATGAGGGAGACCATCCGGTCCCCTTCGTGGATGTCCACTCCGGCGGCCGCGTAGGTTACGGTTTTTCTCACATCGATTCTCCAGGTCGGAATCCGATCCCATGTTACTTGTAACTTATCTGTGCAGGGTTATGCCAATGATTTTTCCCTCCGCATCCGCTAAGATAGTCCGGTTGCGGGCCGCGGGGAGGGAGGGAATCGCATGGGCAAAAAGGTGGGAGTCGTGATCCTCGGCGACGAGGTTCTCAAAGCCGAGATCCGGGAAGCCAATCTCGCTTTCCTCTTGCCGCTCCTCAACGAGTGGGGGGCGGAGGTCGCTTTGTGCGCCATCCTTCCGGACGACATCGACGTGGTGGTCCGGCACCTCCGGGCCTATCTTAAGGAGGTGGACCTTCTGGTGCTCACCGGAGGAATCGGGCCGACCCCGGACGACATCACCCGGGAAGCGGTGGCCCGGGTGGCGGGTGTCCCCCTGGCCGTTCACCCCGGTGCGAAAGCCCTGCTCTCGGAGTACTACAAGGACCGGATGAACGAGTACCGGATGCTGATGGCCCAGGTCCCCGAGGGGGCCTCGCTGATCCCCAACCCGGTCAGCGCCGCGCCGGGATTCTGCATCGCGGGGATGGCCGCCTTCCCGGGGATTCCCCGCCTTCTCCATGAGATGATCGGGTGATAGG
>JAMDCN010000093.1 GCA_023489025.1 Deltaproteobacteria bacterium
CTGGTAGCTCAACCGGCAGAGCGGGTGGCTGTTAACCACTAGGTTGCAGGTTCGAGTCCTGCCCAGGGAGCCAGATGTTACAGTTTGCGAACCGCTGAGGATTTGGTAAACAGTACCAGACCTCGATGGTGTCGCGACTATGGATAAGCACCTTCTTCACCAGCTGGTGGAGAAGGTGCTTCTTTTTTGGGTTGGGGCCTTCGGCCATGACCTTCTCGAAGTTGTCGAGGAGGCTCTTGAGCATCTCCCTGCCGAAGGGCGGGATCGTGAGCCGCGCCGGCGGGCGTTACCCGCCCTCGCTGCATTCCTGCGATCTTTGGGCGTCGCGTTATCCCGGATCTCCTCGGAGACGCCCGATCCCCCATGGCCGGCAACGCCACCCGCACCCAATGGAAGAATGGATCTGTTGAAGAAGGAATCTTGTAAATTAGAAATTAGTTTCTATAATACAAGGTATGATCCGGCGGGCCGCACAGGATCTTGTTCTGAAGCGCTTGGAGGCCTATCCGGCCGTGTCGCTCGTCGGGCCGCGCCAGTGCGGCAAAACCACCTTGGCCCGGATGATCGACGGGGCTTATTTCGACCTGGAACAGCCGCCCGAACGCCTGCGTCTCGACCTCGAATGGGAGGGGCTGATCACCCGGAAGAACCTGGTCATCCTGGACGAGGCCCAATCCTGGCCTGAAGTCTTTCCCCGGCTGCGCGGAGCCGTTGACCGGGACCGCAGGCGCACCGGCCGTTTTCTGCTCCTGGGATCCGTCTCACCCTCACTCATGGCGCAGGTGTCGGAGTCGCTGGCAGGTCGGTTGTCGCTGGTGGAGCTGACGCCGTTTCTTTTGACCGAGCTGAAAGCGAAGGAGTCACGGAATCGACGATGGCTTTGCGGCGGCTATCCGGACGGCGGCGTACTCGAACCCAAGCGTTTTCCGCGATGGCAGCGGGATTACTTGTCGCTCTTGTCTCAGCGTGACCTGCCGACCTGGGGCCTTCCGGCTAAGCCGCAGACGACGGATCGCTTGCTGCGCATGCTGGCCGCGCTGAACGGCCAGGCATGGAACGCCTCGCAGGTGGGTCAAAGCCTCGGCCTGTCCTACAAGACGGTTAACACCTACCTTGATTATCTCGTAGGAGCCTTTCTGATCCGGAGGTTGCCGCCGTACCAGGCGAATCTCGGGAAACGATTGGTCAAGACCCCCAAGGTATACTGGCGGGACAGCGGCCTGCTTCATGCCTTGGTGAACGTATCGGACGAGAAGAACTTGCTCGTCCAGCCGTGGGTGGGCGCGAGTTGGGAGGGCTACATTATCGAACAGGCGCTCGGGGTGCTTTCGGCCGAAGGGCGTACGTATGATGCCTACTACTTCAGGACCAGCGATCAATACGAGCTCGATCTCGTGCTGGACTTCGGGAAGGAGCGATGGGCCATCGAGATCAAGCTGACTTCCTCTCCGGGCCCCGAAGATATGGCCCGATTGGAAAGGACGGCCGGCCTGGTCAACGCGTCGCGGTGCTTCCTTGTCTCGCAGACTCGTCGACCGAGCGGCTCCGGACGCCGTTTCTCTTGCGATCTTCCGTCCTTTCTCGGTCACCTTCACGAGAACGGTTCGTGAGGCGGGCCCCCTCCGGATCCATCTGCGCGATCGGCCGCAAAGCCCGCTCGCTGATTCCTTGCCGATGGGCGGTCTCTTGCATGGCCAGAATGCGTTCCCGGGTTTCCGGGGCGAGGCGGAGGAGAGCCATCACCTGGGTCACGCGAGCCCGTGTAATCCCTTCCCGTCGAGCAATCTCGGCCCGGTTTCGAACCTCGCCGGCGTCAAGCTGCCGCCGCCTCTTGATGGCCTGCGGAGGAGTTCGGCTACGCGAGGCGTCTTGGGGCCCATCGGCCGTTTGAGAACGCTTTGGGTCAGCGGATCGACGCTCACGACCTGGTTGGCCTCAAGCCGTCGTGTCAGGGTGCCGACGTGACCGTCTTCAATGATCCCGAGCGGGCCGAGGGCGACTTCGACCTCCTGTTCGCGGTAGGTCGCCAGGGGGGCGCCATTTTGGCCGTGAACGGCGGCGTGGACGATCCGGAACCAGATCTCGGGACCTATGGCACGCGATCGGTTAGTAGAGCGGGACATTCGGCCATCTTCTGCCTCGTAACGTACTGATTCGTCTTGGGTTATTTCGGAATGGCCCGGATGGGTCGCACTACTAACATTCGTAGTGTGGCCAACTCGGGGAGCCAGAACATAATCAGGGCCACTTGCGATTTTCCGCGGGTGGCCCTTTCATGTTCTGGCTCTTAATGCAGGACGAGAAGCGAGCGAGCCGCCGACGAGCAGGAGGATGAGCGCGCAGGGAAGCGCGCGGAAGGCGAGCGAGGGGAGGCTACGCAGGGAGGAACAGGGAGGTTCCGACCGAAGTAGCCGAGTCCTGCCCAGGGAGCCAGCACTTGGCAAAGCCCATGGTTGGAGTTACACCCTTCCACGGGCTTTTCCATTTCTGGGATCATCCCTGTATCTGAAACCTGTCTTCCCTCGCTTTCTATTTACCTACGTGGATTTGAGAGAAGCCATATCGATTGAGAAGCGGTACTTCACGTCGGACTTGAGCAGTCTCTCGTAGGCCTCGTTGACCTTCTGGATGGGGATGACCTCGACGTCTGCGGTGATGTTGTGTTCGCCGCAGAAGTCGAGCATCTCCTGCGTTTCGGGGATGCCGCCGATGTTCGAGCCCGACAGGCTTCGGCGCCCGAGGATCAGGCCGAAGGAGGAGACGGCAAGAGGCTTCTCCGGAGCACCGACAAGGGTGAGATTGCCGAAGGGGGCCAGCTGGTTGATGTAGGCCTCGATGTCGTGGTTGGCGGAGACGGTGTCGAGGATGAAGTCGAAGCTTCCCGCATGCTTCTTCATCTCGTTTTCGTTCCGGGAAATGACGACCTCGTCGGCGCCGAGCCGGAGCGCGTCCTCCTTCTTGCCGGGCGAGGTGGTGAAGACGACGACATGGGCCCCGAACGCCCGGGCGAACTTGACACCCATGTGCCCCAGCCCGCCGAGGCCGACCACGCCGACCTTTTTCCCTTTGATATCGCCCCATTGGCGGATGGGCGAGTAGGTAGTGATGCCGGCGCAGTGCAGCGGCGCCACCCCGGCAAGATCGAGGTTGGCGGAAACGCGCAGAATGAATCGCTCATCGACGACGATGCTGTCGGAGTACCCGCCGTAGGTAACGCCCCCGAGGTGCCTGTCCGGGGAGCCGTAGGTGAGGATCTGGTTCGCACAGAAATGCTCGTGGCCCACAAGGCAATGGGGGCACGTGCCGTCCGAATCCACCAGGCAGCCGACGCCCGCGAGGTCGCCCGGACGGAACTTGGTGACCGAGGAACCGACCTTTACGACCCGGCCGACGATTTCGTGGCCCGGAACGCAGGGGTAGACCGTGGGAAAGAAGCTGTGCCACTCGTCGCGGGCATAGTGCAGGTCGGAGTGGCAGATGCCGCAGAAAAGGATCTCAATATGAACGTCGTGTTCCGTCGTATCGCGCCGGGGGATCGAAGTGGAGGCCAGCGGCGATGTCGCACTGGCGGCGGAGTAAGCCTTCGCGTTGTACATGGGTTCTTGCTCCTCTTGGTTTCCTTTTCGGCCCTGAATCATGCCTGGTGTTGTTTGATGTGCCGCTTCAGCGACCGGTAATTTTCTCCAGCTTTTCCGGGTACCGGGCCCCTTGCACCGTAATCTTCGCGGCTGCGCTGTCGATCTCGCGCAGATCCTCCGCGGTGAGTTCGAGGTCGACTGCTTCGATGTTCTCCTCCAGGCGCGACAGCTTCGTGGTGCCCGGGATCGGCACGATCCACGGTTTTTGGGCGAGCAGCCACGCCAGCGCGATCTGGGCGGGCGTCGTGTTCTTATTTTTTGCGATGGTGCCGAGCAACTCGACCAGCCTCTGGTTCGCTTTCAGCGCCTCCGGCGCGAAACGCGGCAGGATGCTGCGGAAGTCGGTGCTGTCAAAGGTCGCCGTCTCGCCGATCTTGCCCGTGAGGAACCCCTTGCCCAGCGGGCTGTAGGCCACAAGGCCGATCCCAAGCTCCTCAAGGGTCGGGATCACCCCTTCCTCGGGGCGTCTCCACCACAGCGAGTATTCGTTCTGGAGTGCCGTCACCGGCTGGACCGCATGAGCCCGACGTATGGTCGGTACTCCGGCCTCGGAAAGACCAAAGTGTTTGACCTTGCCTTCCCGGATCAGTTCCTTCACCGCTCCCGCCACGTCCTCGATCGGGACCTCTGGGTCGACCCGGTGCTGATAGAACAGGTCGATGCGGTCTGTCCGGAGCCGCTTCAGCGACGCCTCGGCGACCTGCTTGATGTGCTCCGGCCGGCTATTGAGAACCGGCGCACCCTTCGTTCCTCTCGGGTCGACGCTGGTGTCGAAACCGAACTTGGTGGCGATCACCACCTGGTTACGTACCGGCGCGAGCGCCTCGCCAACAAGCTCCTCGTTGATGAACGGCCCGTAGACCTCGGCCGTATCGAAGAAAGTAATGCCGCGTTCCACGGCTGTCCGGAGAAGCGAGATCATCTCCTGCTTGTCCTTGGGCGGACCATACGAAAAGCTCATTCCCATGCAGCCGAGCCCGAGAGCCGAGACTTCCAGGTTGCTGTTTCCCAATTTGCGCTTTTGCATGGTTTCTCCTTTCACCTGCTCATGCCCATCTTGCTGATGGTCATATTGTCCTCCGGATCGAACAAAGGCAGGTAGACCAATCCTGTTGAATATTTGCCTGATCCTCCGATGCCATGGATAATAGTTGTAAAGCGAAGTGGGGTCAGATACTATGTGAGCGGAGGAATCGATGAGAAATCAGCCGCTAAAGCAGGCATTGGAGGACAGCCGCGTAGAAGCTGCGCTCGGAACATTGGGAAAGCGCATTGCCCGATGGACCGACAAGCCCGACAGCATCACGACCGCGATCCCGGACTTGTTCCTTTTTCGACGGGATGAACCGACCCCGCCGATGAGCGGCATGTACGAACCGAGCATTTGCCTTATGGCGCAAGGGGCCAAGCGCGTTCTGCTCGGAGACGATACGTTTGTATATGACGCGCACCATTTTCTGCTCACCTCCGTGCATCTGCCCACGGTCGTACAGATCATCGATGCAAGCCGGGAGAAACCCTGTCTGGGGCTCATGTTGAAACTGGACCAGCGCGAGATGTCGCAGCTGATGGTGGACAGCAATCTTCCCCCGCCGCGCGTGCGGCAGGCGATCCGCGGAATGGCGACCGGCGAAGTGACGTTGCCGCTGCTCACGGCCTTCCAGCGGTTGATCGACTTGCTTGCCGAACCGGAGGACATTCCGATCCTGGCGCCGATCATCCAGCGGGAAATCATCTACCGGTTGCTTGTGGGCGATCAAGGTACGCGTCTGCGCCAGATTGCGTCGGCGGGAAGTCAGAGTAACCAGATAGCGAGGGCAATCGAATGGTTGAAGGGCAACTTCACACGGCCGTTGCGTATCGACGACCTCGCTGCTCAGGTCCGCATGAGCACCTCCACGTTTCATCATCATTTCCGCTCGATGACCGCGTTAAGCCCATTGCGTCTTCGTTTCCCTTTGCGCCTGCAAGAAGCCAGGCGTTTGATGCTGGCGGAAAATCTGGATGCCGCGACCGCAGCGTTCCAGGTCGGGTACGAGAGCCCTTCGCAATTCAGCCGTGAGTATAGCCGCCTGTTTGGCGCACCGCCGTTGCGCGACATCGCGAGCTTGCGGCAACTGGCGGCCGGTTAGCGGGGTCAATACCCTGGGAATGGATTCGGGACCACCTGCGCCGGCGGGGGGAAGAAGGGTAGGGTAACCGCATAGAGAAAGACCCGCTGGAACTCCCGTACCTGACCGTGTTGATCCTTTATCGCTCCAACGGGCCGGAGCGTCCGCTCCGTTACGGGACGACAGTGGAGGTTATCGGGAAGGGCGAGGATCTTCTCCTGGATCTCCGGCGCGAGTCGAAGCATTCCCATGACCTGGGTCACTCTGGCCCGGGTGATCCCTTCCCGTCGAGCGATCTCGGCTTGGTTCCGAACCTCCCCGGCATCGTGCTGCCGCCGCCACTCGATAGATTTGCGGAGGAGTTCGGTTACGTGGGGGGTCTTGGGGCCCGTCGGCTGTTTGAGATTGCCCCGGGTCAAAGGAACGGCGCTCACGACCTGGTCGGTTTCAATTCGTCGCGTCAGGACACCGACTACGAATACGAACGCTGTGGCGTGTGCAACGTGTTCATGGCGGTCGAACCGTTGGCTGGCAGGCGCATGACTCGGGTTACGCAAAGGGAAACGAAGACGCAATGGGCGTGTTTTCTGGAGGAAATTGCCAGGCAATACCGCGGGGCACAACGAATCCTCCTCGTGATGGACAATCTGAACACGCATGGCCCGGGGTCTCTCTACGAGACCTTTGCGCCGGGAGGTGGCCAAGGCTCTCTGGGACCGATTCGAGTTCGTCTACACGCCCAAACACGACTCGTGGCTGAACATGGCCGAGATCGAACTCAACGTGCTGATCACCGCACCACCTCGCCAAGTGAACCGGTCACGACCGCAGTGATCCGGCGATGCCCGTAGGCCACCGGGCCCCCCCCGGGGTGCGCCTACAGGCTGCCGCCCCGCCGGTGATCACGTATGTGAAGGGCCATCCTGGTCCGGAAGTTATACTGTGAATGCAGTACGTGCTCTCGGAGGGCACGAGTTGATATGATGAGACAACTTTTAGCTTGACGCAGGTCTATCGTAGACGTAGTATGTGCCCTCAGAAGGCACGCAATGCGAACGAACAGTACATCTCTCAAGACCCTGGGACCCCAAGCGGCCAACCTGGTCACGATGCTCCACGAACGGAGCCGTGCCATCTTTCGCCTCGAGGATGTCCGGGACATCACGGGCCTCTCCGAGGTCTCCGCGAGGAGCTTCGTCCGCAAGCTCGTGGATCGGGGAGTGGCGGCCCGGCTAAAGCCCGGTCTCTACGCCCTGGTCCCCTTCGAGTTGGGGAGGGAGCGGAAGTACCCGGGCAATCCTCTCGTCGTCGCCCGGGAGATCATGAACGGCGAGGATTACTACCTCTCCCACGCCACCGCCATGGAGATCCACGGCATGACGACCCAGCCTCAGCTCGTCGTTATGGTGACCACGCCGGGGCCCCGGCGCGCCCTGACGACGTTGGGCGTGAAGTTCCGATTTATCCGCTGCCGGCGCAGGCATCTCTTCGGTCTCACTGAACACTGGGTGACCAAGCAGGAGAAGGTGCGCGTGAGCGACCTGGAGCGGACGGTCATCGACGGACTCAAGCAGCCCGAGCATTGCGGCGGATTGACCGAGGTCGCCAAGGGCCTGTGGATGCGACGCCAGGACATGAACGTCGACCGACTCGTTCAGTACGCCAGGCGGATCGGCGTCGGCGCCGTCGTGCGCCGGCTTGGTTTCCTGCTGGAGACCTACGAGATGGCCGGACCGCCGGATCTGGACCGGCTGCGCAAGGGACTGACGGCGACCTACGTCCGGCTGGACCCGGTCTTGCCGGCCGAGGGGAAACGCCTTCGCCGGTGGCGTCTCCAGCTGAACGTCGACCCCGAAGAACTCCGGGCCGTCGTGAGGACCTGACCCATGATTCCGCAGCGGGACATCTCGCTTCTTTCCAATCGCCTCGCCGAGCGGGGAGGCCGGCGCATTCCGGAAACCGTCCTCGAGCGCGACTACTGCCTCTCGTGGTTCCTGGTCGGGTTGTCACGCAGTCCGCTTCGGGATCGGCTCGCTTTCAAGGAGGAGTACCGCGATCTGCCCGAAGATGCCGGGGTCCGGGTCTACTCCTTGGACGAGGTGGCGGTCGAAAAGACGGTGGCGCTCCTGGACCGGGCCCGAAACGAGCCGCGCGACCTCTACGATCTCTGGTTCCTCACGGCCAACGGCCACGTGCGCCTGCCTGATCTTCTCGATCCCGTTGCGCGGAAGCTGGAGTTCCGGGAATTGACGCTGGCGCAGGCGGGCAAGGAGTTCGCCGCCAAGGAGGCGCGCTACAGGAAGCTCTGGCAGGTCCGCCTCGGGGCCCAGATGGCCGAGCTGCCGGAGTTCAACGCGGTCTACCGCGAGGTCCGGCGTGCCCTCCGCCAGGGGGGCTTCTCCAGAGGATAGGCAGGAAGCGGGTTTGCCGGGCGCGTCCGCTTCACCGTGAGATCTTCTCGTGCGAACATTGGCCATTGTCCAACAATCGCCAGAGTGAAACGAACGAGCGGGGCATCTGGGGCACCTTGGGCGGTCTGGGTTTGCCCCGGCGCGGCGGAACGGCGCACACGACCCGGTCGGCCGGCCCCAGGAGCGTCAGGGTGCCGATGTTTCCGTTCTCGAACGCCCCCTTGGGCCGAGGGCGATCTCGACCGTTTGTTCGCGGTAGGCCGCCACGGGGCCGCCGTGGTGGTCAACCTGTGCGGAATGGACGATCCGGAAAAAGACCTCCGGCTCGACCCGCCCCGGGCGGGATCGCATACTGTCGCATTCGGGGAGCCATGACAGTTGCAGGCCCCGATGAATTCTTCGGGGCCTTTTAATTTGCGGTTCCCCTTGCGCAGGACGAGAAGCGAGGCTTCCGCCGACGAAAAGGAGGAAAAGGCGCCATGGATGGCGCCGTCAGGAAGCCGAGGGGAGGCCACGCGGGGAGGAACAGGACGGTCCGACCGTAGTGGCCGAGTCCTGCCCATGGAGCCATGACTTTTCGAAGCCCGTGGATGGGATGGAATCCTGCCGCGGGCTTTTACCTTCCCCGACCATGCATTTCTCCCTCCGCCATTGTGTTGCTTGCGGCGACACTGCTACCATCATGCTGACGGCACCGACACGATGCAGGTCCGAATGTGAAGCGAGGCGGGTCGTGACGAGGAAACTCCGCGGAAAAAGCGATCCGTTCGAGCGCGAGATCGAACTGGCGCTCAATTCCGGCGCATTCATCCCGGACCGCGCTTGCTTCTCGTTCGTGAGCGACATCGAGGACGTTGCGGCCAGAATCGCAAGTTTGGTCAAGGTCGACCCCACCCGCGCTGTTACACTCTACGAGACATTTCTCGCGGGGTGTTACGAGAAGGCGGAAGAAGTCGACGATTCGAGCGGCTCCTTCGGACAGTTCGTCGAAGGCCTGTTCCGCGGCTGGATCAAAGCCAGACAGGCTGCGGGGGCCAACCCCGACGACACGGCCGATCGTCTCCTCGCCTGGATGGACGAT
>JAMDCN010000149.1 GCA_023489025.1 Deltaproteobacteria bacterium
TCCAGCGACGAGACGTTCAGCGCGTTCTGCTCGATGAACTCGCGGCGCGGCTCGACCTGGTCGCCCATCAGGCGGGAGAAGATCTCGTCGGCGTCGGTCTCGTCCCCCAGCTCGACCCGCAGCAGCTCGCGCGACTCGGGGTTCATCGCCGTCTCCCACAGCTGCTCGGGGTTCATCTCCCCCAGGCCCTTGTACCGCTGGATCGTCTGCCCCTTCTTCGCCGCGTCGAGCACCTGGCCCAGCAGGCACAGGGGGCCGTCGGCCTCGGGGAAGCTCCCCTCCCCTTCCAGACGGTACGGCGGCGGCAGCGTCTCCCGGATCTGCGCGGAGAGCGACCCCGCCTCCCGCAGGTCGGGCGACTCCATCAGGTGCCGGCCCACGAGGCAATCCATCGGCAGCCCCCCCCGCTTCCACGAGAGGCGCGCCCGCACCCCTTCGACGTCGGAATCGGGGTCCGGGTCGAACGAGAACGTCGCATGCGTCACGTCGGGCCGCGACACCTTCCATTCGGCGAGCAGCGTCTTGAAGAATTTCTGCGCGGTCTTCTCCCCCGCGAGCGCCTCCGCCCCTTCCGCCGCCCGCGCCGCAAGCGACAGGAAGACGAAGGCGGGCATCCCCCGCCGCTCTGCCCGCGATGCGACCTGCTCCAGCCGGGAGATCTTCGTGAGCCACGCCGCAAGCCGCTGCCCCGTGAGGAGTCCCGTGCCGTTCGTGCCCGCGACCCGCCGGCCGGCGATCCCCAGCTCGATCAAGTATTTCCGGAACGCCGCGTCGTCCTTGAGATACGTCATCTCCTTCCCGCGCCGCACGCCGAACAGCGGCGGCTGGGCGATGAAGATGTTCCCGCGTTGGAGCAGCTCCCGCATGTGGCGGAAGAAGAAGGTGAGCAGCAGCGTGCGGATGTGCGCGCCGTCGACGTCCGCGTCGGTCATGATGATGACCTTGCCGTAGCGCAAGCGGTCCGCCTCGTAATTCTCCTTGCCGATCCCGGTCCCCAGCGCGGTGATCATCGTCCGGATCTCGGCCGAGGTCAGCATCTTGTCGATGCGCGCCTTCTCGACGTTCAGGATCTTCCCCTTGAGCGGCAGGATCGCCTGGTACCGCCGGTCGCGCGCCTGCTTCGCCGAGCCGCCCGCCGAGTCGCCCTCCACGATGAACAGCTCGCACCGCGCCGGGTCCTTCTCCTGGCAGTCGGCCAGCTTCCCGGGCAGCCCCGCCGCGTCCATCGGCCCCTTGCGCACCAGCTCCTTCGCCTTGCGCGCCGCCTCGCGCGCCCGCGCCGCCTCGAGCCCCTTCTCGATGATCTTCTTCGGGACCGACGGGTTCTCCTCGAAGCACGTCATCAGCTTCTCGTAGACCATCGAGTCTACCAGCCCCTTCACCTCGCTGTTCCCGAGGCGGTTCTTCGTCTGCCCCTCGAACTGCGGCTCGGGGACCTTCACCGACACGACCGCCGTCAGCCCCTCGTTCAGGTCGTCCCCGCGCAGGTTTTCCTTGTGCCCCTTGAGAAGGTTCGCCTGGTTGGCGTACTGGTTGATGGCGCGCGTCAGCGCCTGCCGGAAGCCGGTCAGGTGGGTCCCGCCGTCGTGCGTGTTGATGTTGTTGACGAAGGAGAAGACCGTCTCCTGGTACGCGTCGTTGTACTGCAGCGCCACCTCGACATGGACGCCGTCCTTCTCCCCCTCGACCAGCACCGGCTTGGCGTGGATCGGCGTCTTGTTCTGGTTCAGGTGCTGCACGAAAGAGACGATGCCGCCCTTGTACTGGAAGTCGTGGGACTTGTCGTTGCGCTCGTCGATGATGGAGATCTTGAGGCCCGCGTTCAGGAACGACAGCTCCCGCAGCCGCTGGGAGAGGACGTCGAAGGAGAACTCGGTCTCGGTGAAGATCTCCGCGTCCGGCTTGAAGGTGATCTTCGTCCCGTTCTTGCGCGACTTCCCGGTCACCCTCAGCGGCGATACGGTTTCGCCGCGGACGAAGTCGATCTGATGCACCGCTCCATCCCGGCGGATCTCGGCGGTGAGCGTTTCGGAGAGGGCGTTCACCACGGATACGCCGACACCGTGGAGGCCCCCCGACACCTTGTACGTGTCGCGGTCGAACTTGCCTCCCGCGTGCAGGATCGTCAGGACCACCTCGGCGGCGGGCTTCCCTTCCTCCGGCATGATGTCGATCGGGATCCCGCGCCCGTTGTCTTCCACCGTGACCGAGTTGTCGGCGTGGATGACGACGGCGATGGTGTCGCAATACCCCGCCATCGTCTCGTCGATCGAATTGTCGACCACCTCGTAGACCAGGTGGTGCAGCCCATGGGTGTCCGTGCTCCCGATGTACATCGCCGGACGCTTGCGGACAGCCTCAAGGCCCTTCAATACCTGAATGTTTTCGCCGGTATAGTCGCTGCCGTTCCCGTTGTGCGGCCGGTCGTCCGTCCCGTTCGCCATGCACTCTCCGTCGATTGTGGATTAACTGATAGATTATACTACGGAAGGATGACGCGGATTGACTTTAGTGCTCTCCTTTCGGCTGCGTCGCCTCGGAGGGCGGGGCTCCGTTCGTGGCTCGCCGTGCGATGAAACTGCACGGCTGCGCTTTACCTCACTGCGCCCCCCCTCCTGCGGCGACTCCGCCGGACTTTTGAGTTAAAGCGCTTAATAAATCCTCATCGGCATCACTATCGCCAGGTAGTTGTGCTCCTTCTCCGGCCGGAGGATCACCTGCGAGACCTCGTCCTTCAACTGCAGGACCATCTTCTCCTCCGAAACGCCCGATACGGCGTCCTGCAGATATCTTCCGTTGAACCCGATCTTCATCGCGGGGCCTTCGTACTCCGACTCGATAAGGTCCCTGGCCTCGCCCTGGTCCGGGCTGGTGGAGGAGACTTCCAGCTGCTTGCCGGAGAAGGAGAGCTTCACGCTGTGCACTTTGTCGGGCGCCATGACCGCGACGCGGCGCAGCACCTCGGCGAAGGCGTCCCGGCCCACCGTGGCCGTCAGCAGGTTCTCCTTCGGGATGACCTGCCGGTAGTCCGGGAAATCGGCATCGAGCAGACGCACCCAGACCTCCGTGTCTCCCTTCGAGGCGAAGAGGAACTTTTCCGACGCGGACAGCTCGATGGAACCGGGCCCGCTTTCCGCGAGCTTGCGGATCTCGAGGATCCCCTTCTTCGGGACGAGGATCTTCCGCGACGCGAGGAGTTCCCCGATGTTTCCTACCTCGCCGTCGGCCATCGCCAGCCGGTGCCCGTCGGTGGCCACCATCCGCAGCATCGATCCCGTTTCCGTTTCGGCCCGTTCGAGCAGGATCCCGGCGAGGTTGTACCGCGTCTCGTCCGAGGAGGCGAACGGCACCACACGCTCCGAAAGTTTCCGGAAGGTGTCGCCGTCGATCGATACCGTTTTCCCGGACGGTTTCTCCGGCATCTCCGGAAACTCCTGGGATGGCAACCCCGCAAGGCGGAAATGGGACCGGCCCGAGGAGATCTCGACGTAGTTCCCCTCTTTCCCGGCCACCGTCACCGGGGATTCCTTCGGAAGCACCTTGGCTATGTCGAGCAGTTTGCGGGCCGGTAGGGCGATGGATCCCGGTTCGCCCGCGGCCACCGGCTGCAGACAGCGCACCACTATTTCCAGGTCCGACGACACCACCGTCAGATTCCCGCCGCCGATGGTCATCAACGCGTGTGAAAGTACCGGCATCGTGTGCCGTCGTTCCGCGACTCCCTGTATTCCGGTGAGCACGTCGATGAGCAGATCCCTGTCCACAGTAAAGTTCATCGTCTTCCTCTTCTTGTCTTAAGGATTGAAAAGACCGTAGCCATAGCAGGGGGTGTGCATTCTGTGGATAACACGGCCGGGACGCCGTGCGACGGCAGGCGGAGTTGTTGGGGGATCTGTGCGGAACGAAGCGACGGGAAGACGCGGTCTGTGGACAGCTGGGCCACCTTCTCTTTCTCCACAGGTTATCCCTCGATTTTCTTCCTGAGTATGTCCAGCGTGCTCCTTAAAGATACATCGTCTGCGGCTTTCTTCTCAATTTTTTTTACGGCGTACATGACCGTGGTGTGATCCCGCCCGCCGAATTGCTTTCCGATGTCGGGAAAGGAGCAGCGCGTCGTCTCGCGCATCAGGAACATCGCCACCTGGCGCGGTATCGCGATCACCTTGTGCTTGCGGTCGGAACGCAGTTCGGAGACTTTCACGCCGTAATGGTCCGCGACCACCTTCTGGATGTGGTCGGGGGAAACCTCCCGGCCTCCGTTGCCGAGAAGGGGGGCGAGGATCGTTTTCGCCAGGTCGAGGTTGATCTCCCTGCGGGTAAGCGATGCATGGGCCCCGATCCGGATGAGACACCCCTCCAGCTCGCGGATGTTGCTTTTCACCATGGTCGCCAGATACAGCGCCACGTCCTCCGGCAGGACGATGTTTTCCGCTTCGGCCTTCCGGTTGAGGATCGCCACCCGCGTCTCGATGTCGGGCGCCTGGATGTCGGCGACGAGGCCCCACTCGAAGCGCGACTGGATCCGCTCCTCGAGGTCCGGGATCTCCTTCGGGAACTTGTCGCTGGACACCACGACCTGACGGCGGGAGGAGTACAGCTCGTTGAAGGTGTGGAAGAACTCCTCCTGGGTGCTTCGCTTCCCCGCGATGAACTGCACGTCGTCCATCAGCAGCAGGTCGACATTGCGGTACCGCTCCTTGAAGTCGGACATCTTCCCGGAGCGCAGGGAGGCGATGAGATCGTTGGTGAACTTCTCGGCGGGGATGTAGCACACCTTGAGGCGCGGGGATTTCTCCAGCGCCGCGTTTCCGATGGCGTGCAGCAGGTGCGTCTTCCCCAGGCCGACGCCCCCGTAGATGAAGAGGGGGTTGTAGCTGTTTCCGGGCTCGTTGGCCACCGCGACGGAGGCCGCGTGCGCGAACTGGTTTCCGGTGCCGATGACGAACCGGTCGAACGTGTACCGGTTGTTCAGCGGACCGAACACCGCCCGGGTCCGCGTGGCGGTCTCCTCGGGGAGCTGCAGCAGCCGGGACGGCACGGGAATCTGGGAAAGAGGGTCCTCCTCCTCGCTCCCGACCATGATCTCGACGGTGACCTCCTCCGCCAGCTCCTTCCTCGCGATCTCCTCGATCCGGACGAGGTGGTTCTCCTCGATCCACTCCTTGAAGAACTTGTGCGGCGTGGCGACGAAGAGGATAGGGCCTTCCCGTGTGACGAACCGCAAGGGGCGCAGCCACGTCTCGAACACCTGTTCGCTCACCTCGCCGCGCAGCTGGGCGAGGACCTTTTCCCACGCCTTCGAGGTCACGCTGCAGGCTCCTGGCGAAGGCGTTTCATGGTTGGGAAAGTAGCCGGAAAACGTTCATTTTCCGGCCGCGAAGCGGGGATAATGCGAAATAGTTGCCAACATGTTTTTCCACAGGTGTGGATAACTGTTATTTCCTTTTCATTCCGGGTAATTAGAATGTGTTTTGTTTGGGTTTATCACCGGTTATTACCGCGATCTGGTAAGATGCGTTTCCGCCTCCCGGCGATGGAAAGGATGCGGATGAGGTTTGGAGGGTACCACACGCGAAAAACGGGACGCAAGGAGATTTTTACTGACGGCCGCGGAGGGCGAGGTTCTTCCGGTAAAGATCCCAGTTGACAACGAACCGATGATCTGCCGATGCCCGGTTTCTGGCCTCCCGGTACGAGGGGGAGCGCAGGAAACGGGACAACGGTCCGCGCAGCGACATCACCTGCTCCGCGACGGGCCAGGGGATCGGGCCTCCGGTCGTCCGGTCGACGAGGCACCCTTCACGGATCGCGTCGGAGGCCAGCGCCAGCGGGACGCCGGAAAGGTCGCGCGCGATCGCAAGGAACCGCCCTTCCGCCTCCGGGTCGAGGTAGCGAAAGGCGCGGGAGTAGAAAAGCGCCGTGTGGAAATGGTCCGGGACGTCGAGCACGCCGTCGACGGACAGCTCGCGGGAGAAGGCCTTGAGCAGCGCGATCGTCGGATTCAGGAGGCCCAGCCCCGGCTTCTCCTGCCCCGGAAGGCGCGGCCGGTCTACGGTGAACGTACCGTCGGGGGAAGAAAGGACGAGCCAGTGGATCACCAACATCCGGAAGGATGACCCCTCCGTGAAGGGGCCGATCGGACGGCGCGGATGGAAGGGAGCCAGCTGAAGGCGCGCCTCGAGGAGGAGGCGGTCCCGGGTCTCCTCCCCGGCGTAAAGGCAGATCCGCTGGTCGGAGGGGTCTGCGCACGAAAGGCGAAGGACCGGGTCCGGATACCCCCGCTCCGCGAGGCCGGCCAGCAGTCCCGACGCGCCGAGGCGCTCGCGGAGTTCACTTGGTCCATACCGGGCGAAGAGCAGGTTCTCCGGGTTCTCCCCGGTCAGGTCGAAGAGGAGCTCGCTATCCGAGGTGGCGGACGCATCGGCTCCCTCCCCCGACGACAGGAGGGGGAAACCGAACAGCCTGCGGAGTTCGAACCGCGGGATCATGGTCATGGCGGCGGGGGACACTCCCTCATCCGGGTCAGTGGCAACGGAAAACCGGTTGACACGGTGGTCCGTAAGGCAATACATTATATGTTTCCCGTCATTTGAGCGAGTCGTGTCGATGGAAGGAGCGAAATTACCATGAAGCGCACGTACCAGCCGCACAACCTGCGGCGGAAAAGAACCCACGGTTTTCGCGAACGGATGTCGACCCCCGGCGGCCGGAAAGTCATTTCAAGGCGGCGAGCCAAGGGGCGCAAGCGCCTCTCCGTAACGGTCAGCGGAAAGAAGTGACCGTCGTCCCCGCCGGGGAACGTCCGCGCTGCTTCCCCGGGAGCGAGCGCCTGCGCACCGACCGGGAGTTCCGGGAGGTGGTCCGGAAGGGCGCGCGCGTCCACACGACGCATTATACGGTGTATCGCGATTCCCTTGGCGGGGAAAAACGCCAGGTGGGCATCTCCGCCGGGAAGCGCGCGGGAGGCGCCGTCGCCCGGAACCGCGCCAAGCGGTTGTTGAGGGAATTCTACCGGATGCACAAAGGCGTCTTCCCGCGGGGGACCCGGACCGCGATCGTGGTCCGGAAGCCCCCCGAGGGGGCGGTCCTTTCCACCGTGTGCGGCGAGCTGCTCCCCGCGTTTCTACGGCGCTGGGGAGGCAACGAGGGATCTCCGTGCGGGCCCGACATATCCTCATCGGCCTCCTGAGGCTGTACCAGACAGCGGTTTCCCCTTACATCGGCGACTGCTGCAGGTTCCACCCCAGTTGCTCCGAGTACATGATCGGGTCGATCCGCCTCAACGGGACGATCCTCGGGGTGCTGGACGGGATCCGGCGGATCGGCAGGTGCCATCCCTTTCACGAGGGAGGCGTCGACCTGCCGCGGCGGATCCAACTTATCGGAACGAGGGCCCCATGGAAAAACGGATGATCCTGGCGATCGCGATGTCGCTCGCCGTCCTTGTCGGATACCAGTACTTCTTCTCCGCTCCCCCGCCTCCTCCGGGCGTGGCGGCGGGAAAGGACAACGCGGCGCCCGTTCCCGCGCCGGCGTCAAGGGGAGGGTCGGCTCCCACGTCGGCGTCCGTCGCCGGAGGGTTCGCGGCAAAGACCGCCGCGCCGGCCCGAACGATCACGGTGAAGACCCCGCTGTACTCGGAGTCCATAGCCACCGAAGGCGGCGGCGTCTCCTCCTTCCTGCTGTTCGACTACAAGGACGTCCCCGGCCCCACCGGAAGGCCGCTGGACATCCTCGGCGGGAAGAAGCCGTCCCAGACGACGCTGTCGCTCTACAACGACGAGGATCGCCCTCCCCTGCCTTCCTCCCTGGCCTTCTCTTCCGACGCACCGGCCGGGATCGAGGTGAAGGCTGGAGAGACCCGAAGCGTCCTGCTCTCGTGGGAATCGGCCGCCGGCGTCCGGGTGACGCGGGAATACGTCTTCCACGGGGACAAGTACGAATTCGAGACCCGCGTCCAGGCGACCAACGGGTCCAGGGAGCCGATCGCGGTGCGTCCCGGGCTCGAGCTCGAGCAGGTCTACGATGGGGAGCTCGCCGGAGACTCCTACTCCTTCCACGGCATCGTCGTCGGTACCGGCAAGTCGGGCCTCAAACGGTACGACCTGAAGGACATCTCCAAGGGGAAAGTGGAAAAGGGGCCGGCGCGGTGGGTCTCGGCGGACTCGAAATATTTCACCTGGATCCTCCTGCCCGAGCGGGAGTGGACGGTGACGCGCGCGTCGCTGGTCGGGGAGACCGGGGTCCGCGTGGCGGCGGCCGACACGGCGGCGACCCTGCAGCCGGGCGACACGGTGCGCGCCGGATCCCGCGTCTTCGCGGGCCCGAAACGGTCCACGCTGCTCGCAGCCACCGAGAAGGACCTTCCGGAGCTGATCGACTTCGGCTGGTTCTCCATCGTCGCGAAACCGCTCGTCTTCCTGTTGAAGGCGAGCCACCGGGTGACGGGGAACTACGGCATCGACATCATCCTGCTCACGATCCTGATCAAGATCCTCTTCTTCCCTCTCACCCAGAAGTCGATGGCCTCCATGCGGAAGATGCAGGAGCTGGGGCCGATCCTCAAGACGCTGAAGGAGAAGTACAAGGGTGACGCGCAGCGCCTCAACCAGGAGACGATGAACCTGTACAAGACGTACAAGATCAATCCCCTCTCCGGGTGCCTGCCGATGCTGGCGCAGATCCCGGTGTTCATCGCCCTCTACAAGGGGCTGCTGGTCACGATCGAGCTGCGGCACGCGCCGTTCTTCCTCTGGGTGAACGACCTGTCCGCCCCCGAGCATCTCTGGAACATCGCCGTCGCGGGGTACACCATTCCGATCCGCCTGCTGCCGCTACTGATGGGGGTTTCCATGTTCGCGCAGCAGAAGATGACGCCGTCGGCGGGGATGGAGCCGGCGCAGCAAAAGATGATGCTGTTCATGCCCGTCATCTTCACCTTCATGTTCTGGAGCTTCCCGACCGGGCTCGTCATATACTGGCTGGTGAACAACGTCCTCGCCATCGGGCAGCAGATGATCTATAACCGCAAGGCGGACGC
>JAMDCN010000053.1 GCA_023489025.1 Deltaproteobacteria bacterium
TCCATGGCAGCGAATAACCTGTTCATGACCGGTCCTCCTTTGCGTTGTGGTATGCCATCTCTCCGGACGGCAAAACCCACGTTATCGCAAGCAGGGCCGGTCAGTCATATTGTCTAAGTGATGAGCGGGATCCGCGTGGCATCGGGGCACCTGTTCTTTTCCACGCCTACGACGTGGGGTGGAGCATCGCCCTCGAGATCGTGATGGGGCTTCTGCGCCGGTAAGTTTTTTTGATAGTATTCAGGGCGAAACCGCCGGTTTCGCCACCATGCCGCCGGGAGGGTAAGGATGAAGATCCGGTCGATCGACCAGCTCGAGCTCGCCGGGAAGCGGGTCCTGATCCGCGTCGACTTCAACGTGCCCCTTGACAAGAAGGGCAACGTGACCGACGACACCCGGATCGACGCCGCACTCCCGACGATCCGCCACGCCGCGATGAAGGGGGGGCGGACGATCCTCCTGTCCCACCTGGGGCGCCCCAAGGGGAAAAAGGTCCCCGAGATGAGCCTCGCCCCCGTTGCGGCGCGGCTCTCCGTCCTCCTGGGGAAGGAGGTCGCCTTCGTCCCGGACTGCGCCGGCCCGGAGGTCGAGAAGGCGGTCGCCGGGATGCGGCCGGGGGACGTCGTCCTCCTGGAGAACGTCCGCTTCTACGCGGAGGAGGAGAAGAACGACGACGCGTTCGGGCGGAAGCTCGCCGCGCTCTGCGATGTCTACATCAACGACGCGTTCGCCACGGCCCACAGGGGCCATGCCTCGAACGTCGCGGTCACCCGGCACGTGAAGGAAAAGGCCGCCGGGCTCCTGATGAAGAACGAGATCGCCTACTTCGAGAAGGCGCTCGTGGCGCCGGCGCGGCCGCTGGTGGCGGTCTTCGGCGGGGCCAAGATCTCGGGGAAGATCGAGGCGATCAACAACGTGCTCCCGAAGGTCGACAAGATCCTCATCGGAGGAGCGATGGCCAACACCTTCTTCGCGGCGCTCGGGCACGACATCGGAAACTCCCTCTACGAGGCCGAGATGACCGGGACGGCGAAGACGGTCCTGGCGAACGCCGCCGCCCGCAAGGTCAGGCTCTACCTGCCGGTGGACGTCGTGGCGGCCGACCGGCTCGACGCCTCGGCGGCGACGAAGGCGGTGCCGGTCCAGGAGATCCCGGTCGGCTGGACCGCCGCGGACATCGGGCCCGCCACGTGCGACCTCTTCCGGGAGGCGCTCCAGGACGCCAAGACGATCGTCTGGAACGGCCCGATGGGGGCGTTCGAGATGGGCCCGTTCGCCAACGGGACCTACGCGCTCATGCGAGCACTGGCGGAGACCGACGCCATCACGATCGTCGGCGGGGGCGACACCGACACGGCGCTGCACAAGGCCGGCCTCTTCTCCCGGATGTCGTACGTCTCCACCGGCGGGGGGGCGTTCCTCGAGCTCCTGGAAGGGAAGCGGCTGCCGGGAATCGCGGCCCTGGAGGAGGAGTAAGGGCTCAGCTCCAGTACCCCTGCCTCTTGTGCTCCTCGATCTCCTCCTCGATCATCCGGAGGTGCCGCCGCTCTTCCTCGATGAGGCGGCGGTATATCTCCCGTCCCCGCTCGTCGTGCGCCTCGTCGAGGAAGTGCGTGTAGAACTCGATCCCGCTCCGCTCGTGATTGAGCGCCTCGATGAGGTTCCGGTTGAACTGGAGGAGCTCGGAGACGCCGACGTAGTCGACTCCGTACTGCCCTTTCCCCGCGTCCGGCTCCTTCTCCTCCCCGCCGAAAAGCCTTTTCCAGATCGATCCCATGGCTGAACCCTCCCGGCGCTCCCGGCACTCAGCGTCGTGCGGTGACCTCGGGCCATGCACCCTCCGGTCACTGCCGGACGATGCGCCCTTCTCCGATATTGTATAATCGGTTCAGATTGATGACGCACGATTTCCCCCCGTTCCTCACTTCGGAGGCGACGGTGTCTCCCGCATCCCGAGACAAGACTCGCATCGAGGAGCTCCGCCGGCTGATCCGCTACCACAACGAGCGGTATTACCGGGAGGACGCCCCCGAGATCACGGACGCCGCGTACGACGCGCTCTTCCGGGAGCTCGCCGCGCTCGAGGCGGCCCACCCGGAATGTTTCGACCCCGACTCCCCGACGCAGCGCGTCGGCGCGGAGCCGGTCGAGGCGTTCGGGACCGTTGTCCGCGACGTCCCCATGCTGTCGCTTTCGAACGCCTTCTCGGAAAGAGAGCTCCTGGAGTTCGACGCCCGCGTCCGCCGCTTCCTCCAGGGGCGCGGCTTCCCCGAGACGGCGCTCGCGGCCGCCGGCTACGTGGCGGAGGTCAAGATCGACGGACTGGCGATCGAGCTGATCTACGAGGGCGGCCGGTTCGTCCGGGGCGCCACCCGCGGCGACGGCGTCCGGGGGGAGGACGTCACGGCGAACCTCCGGACGATCCCGGACGTGCCGCTCGAGATCCCGCGCCGACCCGGCCATGCGGAAAGGAAAGCACCCACCCGCGCAATCGGGAAGCCAGCCCCCCGCCTGCTCGACGTCCGCGGCGAGGTCTACATGACCAAGGACGACTTCCGGGAG
The DNA here is from genome assembly GCA_023489025.1 of Deltaproteobacteria bacterium. The sequence goes on from JAMDCN010000053.1 coordinate 2,563, forward strand.
CTGAACCGGGGCCGGGCGCGCCTGGGGGAGCCGGCGTTCGCCAACCCGCGGAACGCCGCCGCCGGCTCCGTCCGGCAGCTCGACCCGCGCGTGACGGCGAGCCGCCGCCTCCACCTCTGGGTCTACGGGACCGGGCGGATCGAAGGCGCCGACTTCGGCTCCCACTGGGAGGAGCTCGGGCTTCTTGCCGGCTGGGGTTTCCCCGTCAACCGGCGCGGGAGCCGGGCGTGCCGCGACATCGGGGAGGTCCTCGAATTCTATCGCGCCCTGGAGAAGGAAAAGGACTCCCTCCCCTTCGAGATCGACGGGATCGTGGTCAAGGTGAACGATCGCACGCTCCAGCGGGAGCTCGGCGAGATCTCGCGCTCGCCCCGCTGGGCCGTCGCCGCGAAATATTCCCCCGACCGGGCCGAGACGATCGTCGAAGACATCGTCGTGAGCGTCGGCCGCACGGGGACGCTGACCCCCGTGGCGGTCCTCTCCCCCGTGATCGTCCGGGGGGTGACGGTGCGCCGGGCCACGCTTCACAACCAGGACTACGTCGACGAGAAGGACATCCGCGTCGGCGATCGGGTGCTCGTCCAGAGGGCCGGGGAGGTCATCCCGGAGGTCGTCGAGTCGCTCTCCGCCAGGAACGGCGCGACGGAACGCCGGGAGCCGTTCCGGATGCCGTCGCGGTGCCCGGTCTGCGACTCCCCCGTGGAACGGGTCCCGGGCGAGGCGGCCCACCGGTGCACCGGCAAGGGGTGCGTCGGCCGCCGGAAGGAGGCGCTGCGCCACTTCGTCTCCAAGGACACGATGGACATCGAGGGGATGGGGGAGAAGATCATCTCCGCCCTCGTGGACGCGGGGTACGTCTCGACCCCCGCGGACCTCTACTACCTCGACGCGCAGACGCTGGCGGGAATGGAGCGGCTCGGGGAGAAATCGGCGGACAACCTGCTCCGCGCGATCGAGCGGAGCCGGACCCCCACGCTGTCCCGGTTCCTCTATGCCTTGGGGATCCCCCACGTGGGGGCCCACCTGGCGGAGGTGCTGGCGCGGCATTTCCGGTCGATCGACGCCCTGCGAAAAGCGGGCGCCGAGGACCTCGCGGCGGTTCACGAGATCGGGCCGGAGGTTGCGCGCAGCGTCACGGCGTACTTCGCGTCGGACGAGGGGCGCCGGACGGCGGACGCCCTCCTGGGCGGGCACGGCGGCCGCAGGAGGGTCTCGATCGCCGCCGAAAAGGCGCCGGCGGGGAAATTCGCCGGGAAGACCTTCCTCTTCACGGGAACCCTCTCGATGCCCCGCGCGAAGGCGCAGGAGCTCGTCCGGAAAGCGGGCGGGACGGTCGCCGCCTCGATGAGCCGCAAGATCGATTTCCTCGTGGCGGGGGGGGATCCGGGCTCGAAGCTCGACAAGGCGCGAACCCTGGGCGTCCCCGTCCTGGCGGAGGAGGAGTTTCTCAGGATGACCCGGGAGGAAAGCTGAAATGGACGACCGGCTCGAAGCCCACGTGATCGTATCGGGACTGGTCCAGGGGGTCTGGTACCGGGCCTCGACGCAGGACGCCGCGGCCCTCCACGGGGTGCGCGGCTTCGTCCGCAACCTCCCCGGCGGCCGGGTCGAGGCGGTCCTCCAGGGGGACCGGCGGAAGGTCGAGGCGGTCATCGCCTTCATGCGGCAGGGCCCGCCCGGCGCCTGCGTGACGGACCTCGCCGTCACGTGGCGCGCTCCTTCCGAGCCTTTCGATGCGTTCTCCATCCGTCGTTGACGCCGCGCCGGCCGCCTGGTGGCGGGCCGAGGAAGACGGGGCGGTCCGCTGCGAGCTGTGTCCCCACCGGTGCCGGATCGCGCCCGGAAAGCAGGGGATCTGCGGAGTGCGGGAGAACCGGGACGGAGCCCTGTTCACCCTCACCTACGGGAAGGCGGCGGCGCTCCACCTGGACCCGATCGAAAAGAAGCCGCTGTTCCACTTCCATCCGGGGCGGGAGATCCTCTCGCTCGGGTCGGTCGGGTGCAACTTCCATTGCCGTTTCTGCCAGAACGCCGCCCTCGTCCTCAAGCAGGCGCCGGTCTCGCCGGTGGGGATCTCCGAGCTGGTCCGGGCAGCGAAGGAGTCGGGATCCGTCGGGCTCTCCTATACCTACAACGAGCCCCTCATCAACTTCGAGTTCCTCCGGGACTGCGCGTTCGCCTTCCGCGCCGCCGGGATGGTCAACGTGCTCGTGACCAACGGGTACATCAACCCGGATCCCCTCCGGGAGCTCCTCCCCCTCGTGGACGCGATGAACATCGACCTCAAGTCGATGAACCCCGCCTTCTACCGCAAGCTGTGCGGGGGCGAGCTCGAGCCCGTGCTCGAGACGATCCGGGCCAGCGCCCGCGCCACCCACGTGGAGGTCACGAACCTCCTCGTCACCGGCGAGAACGACTCGGACGACGAGATCCGCAAAGTGGTCGACTTCGTGGCGGAAGTCGACCCGGAGATCCCCACGCACTTCTCCCGTTACTTCCCGGCCCACCGGTTCGACGCCCCCCCGACCCCCCCGGAGCGGCTCGATGCGGCCCTGGCGCTCGCGCGCGGGAAGCTCGCCTTCGTCTACGTCGGGAATTACCACCTTGCGGGCGCGGAGGACACGCGATGCCCGCGCTGCGGGAAGACGGCCGTGCGGCGGGCGGGGTACCGGACGACGGTCGTCGGGCTCAAGGGAGCCCGGTGCGGCTCCTGCGGCTCGGCGCTTCGATTCGTGGTATAAGATCCTCTATGGCGCCGCTTCGCCCGCATACGCGCCCCCGCGGCCTCCTGGCCGCGCTGGTCCTCTTCCTCGCCCTCGTCCCGCTGTCTCCGTCCCGCGCGCTCCCGGACAACGGGGCGCTCCCCCGCCCCGGCTACGAGCAGCGCGCCTCCGCCGAGAAGGAGAGCCGGAGCCGGTACCGCCTGCTCGAGTGGACCTCCATCGTCCTGATCCTCGCCGGCGGGGGGGGAGCGATCCTCTGGACCATCCGGAGGAGGAGCCGGTGAAGACCGCCTCCCCCCGCCGGATCCTCATCGTCGACGACGAGCCCCAGGTCCTGTCGTTTCTCACGGAGCTCTTCTCCTCCGAGGGGTGGGAGACACACGCCGCGCCATCGGGGTCGGCCGGGATCGAGATGCTGGAGCGCGAGCGGTTCGACGTGGTCCTCACGGACCTCAAGATGCCCGGGGCCGACGGCATCGAAGTGCTCCGGGCGGCCAAGACGATCCAGTCGGACGCCGAAGTGATCCTGATGACCGCTTACAGCAGCCTGGACAGCGCGGTCGAGGCGATGCGCGGCGGGGCGTTCCACTACCTCCTGAAGCCGTTCCACGCCGAGGAGGTGCTCCACCTCGCCGCCAAGGCGTGCGACCAGCGGCAGCTCAAGCGGGAGAACCGGTTCCTCAAGGCGGCGTCGCGCGGCGGCTACCAGCTCCACGCCGTCGCGGCCGCGAACCCGGCGATGCAGGAGGCCGTGGCATCGGTCCAGCGGCTCGCCGACACGGAGATCCCGGTCCTCCTCGCGGGGGAGTACGGGACCGGGCGCGGCTTCTTCGCGCGGGTCCTCCACTACCACAGCACGCGGTCGGAGGCCCTGTTCGTCCCCGTCTATTGCGCGGGGGCCACCGAGGAGATCCTCGAGGACGACCTGTTCGGACACGCGCCGGGGGCCTACGCGCGCGCCATCCTGCCGAGGGAGGGGAAGATGGAGCTCGCCAACCGCGGGACGCTGTTCCTCGCCAACCTCGACGAGGCGAGTCCCCGGGTCCAGGACCGCCTCGCCCGGTCCCTCGCGTCCCGGACCACCGCGCGCGCCGGGAGCGATCAGGAGGTCGCGCTGGACATCCGGCTCATCGCCTCGTGCCGGCCCGACCCCGAGGGACTCGTCGAGAAGGGAAATCTCCGCCGGGAGCTGTTCGATGCCCTGCGCCCGGGGCTCATCCGCGTCCCGCCGCTCCGGGAGCGGCCCGAGGACATCCCGCTCCTGCTCCATCATTTCCTCTTCGAGGCGAACCAGGAACGGAAGAAACCGCTGCGGGGCTTCAGCGAGGCGGCCCTCAAGGCGCTTTGCGCCTACCCCTGGCCCGGGAACAGCCGCGAGCTCGTCCGGCTCGTCCGGACGATCTCCTCCCGGAAGAAGCAGGGGACGATCGTGGACGCTTCCGATCTGCCCGTCGAAATCCTGTATGGGAAGCGACGGAGAAAGGAGACCGGGGAACCGGCGGGAGCCCCGCCGCGCCCCGACATCCACAGCGCGATCCGGGACATCGAGAAGCCCATGGTGATGCAGGCGCTCGCCCTTTCGGAGGACGACCGCGAGCAGGCGGCCGCCCTCCTGCGGATCGGCGTCGCCGCGCTCGAGGAGCTGATGCGGCGCCACGGCATCGAAGGAACCCGGAAGGAGAACCCCGGATGAGGGCGGCGTTCTTCCGCGCGCACGGCCCGCTCGACGTCATCGAATACGGAGAGCTCCCCGACCCCGCGCCCGGGCCGGGGCAGGTCCGCGTCCGCATCCGGGCGGCGGCGCTCAACCACCTCGACATCTTCGTCCGGAACGGCATCCCCGGGATCCCGGTCGCCCTCCCTCACGTGATGGGGTCCGACGGGGCGGGCGTCGTCGAGAGCGTCGGCGCGGGAGTCCGGGGCGTGGAGCCGGGCGACGAGGTGGTGCTCAACCCCGGGATCAACTGCGGGACGTGCGAGTTCTGCCTCGCGGGGGAACACTCGCTCTGCGTCGCATTCCATCTTCTCGGGGAGCACATCGCGGGGACCTTCGCGGAATACGCCGTGGCGCCCGCGGTGAACGCCCACCCGAAGCCGAAGGAGCTCTCCTGGGAGGAGGCGGCCGCTTTTCCGCTGACGTTCCTCACCGCCTGGCGGATGCTCGTCACCAAGGCCCGGATCAAGCCGGGCGAGACGCTCCTCGTCATCGGCATCGGGAGCGGCGTCGGCGTCGCCGCGCTCCGGATCGCGAAGATGCTGGGTCTCACCGTCTACGTCACCTCCGGGAGCCCGGAGAAGCTGCGCCGCGCCGCGGAGCTCGGGGCGGACCTGGGGGTAGACCACTCGGCCGCGGACTTCTCCGCCGAGGTCCGGAAGGCGACGGCGAAGCGCGGGGTCGACATCGTCCTCGACTCGGTCGGGAAGGCCACTTGGAGGAAATCGATCGCGTCGCTCGCCAAGGGGGGGCGCCTGTTGACCTGCGGCGCGACCACCGGCCCCGACCCGGAAGAAGACATCGCGCGGATCTTCTGGAACCAGCTCACGGTCTACGGGTCCACGATGGGAACCCACCGGGAGTTCGCCGAGGTGCTCCGGATGTTCCGCGGCGGGCGGCTGCGTCCCGTCGTCGACTCGGTCTACCCCCTCGCCGGGGCGAAGGAGGCGACCCTTCGGCTCGAGGAGAAAAGGCAGTTCGGGAAGATCGTCCTCCGGGTCGATTGACGGCCCGGCCGGCCGTTCCCGGCCGCCCGCTTTCATTTCCCCCGCTGGCGCAGGATCTCGGCGTAGACCTCTTTCCTCGACAGCCCCGTCCGCTCCGCGATCTCCCGCGCGAGGTCCCGCGAGGAGCCGGCGACGTCCGCGAGCGCCGCGCGGACGATCTCCTCGACGGACATCTCGACCGTCTTGGGGGCGCCGCCGACCACGAGCGTGATCTCGCCGAGGACCGATTCCCGGGAGGCGATCTCCTCCGCCAGATCGCCCAGCGTCCCGCGGAGGATCTCCTCGTGGACCTTCGTCAGCTCCCGGACGAGGCAGGCCCGCCGCTCGCCCAGGATCTCCGCCGCATCCTGGAGGGAGGCCGCGACCCGTTGGGGGGATTCGTAGAAGATCATCGTCCGCTTCTCCCCGGCAAGCTCCTGGAGGCCTTTGCGCCGCTTTTCCTTCCGCGCGGGAAGGAACCCCTCGAAGGCGAAGTGATCGGTGGGAAGGCCCGAGACGACGAGCGCCGAGATCAGCGCCGACGGGCCGGGAACGACCTCCACGGGGATCCCCGACGCGATCGCCTCCCGGACCAGCTCGTAGCCGGGGTCCGAGATGGCGGGCGTCCCCGCGTCCGAGACGAGGGCCACGGTCTCCCCCGACTTCAGGCGCCGGATGAGCATCGCCCCGGCGCGCTGCTTGTTGTAGTCGTGGTAGATGGAGAGGGGCGTGCGGATCTCGTACTTGTTGAGGAGCTTCACGGTCCGCCGCGTGTCTTCGCAGGCGATCGTCGAGACTTCCTTCAGGACCCGGAGCGCCCGCAGCGTGATGTCCTCCAGGTTCCCGAGCGGCGTGGCGACGATGTACAAGGTTCCCATGCCCATATCACCCCCCGTCAAGGGAAGCCGGGGAAAACGCCCGGGCTTCCTACAGCTTTCCGTTGTCCGCGCAGATCGTTCCGTACGTGATTCCCGCCACCAGGTACTGGAAGAAGAAGGCCAAGGCGTTGTCCTTCCCTCGGGCGGCAAACGACCGGGAGCACCCGCCCC
>JAMDCN010000113.1 GCA_023489025.1 Deltaproteobacteria bacterium
CTCGGTGACCGACACGGGGATCGGCATGGACGAGAAGACCCGGGAGAAGATCTTCGAGCCCTTCTTCACGACGAAAAGCCCCGAGAAGGGCACGGGCCTGGGACTGGCCATGGTCTACGGGATCGTCAAGAAACACGACGGGTACATACACGTCTTCAGCGAGCCCGGCAAGGGAACGACGTTCCGTATCCATCTCCCGGCGGTGGAGGCTCCTCCCGAAGAGAGGTCGATTCGGGAGAATGAGGCTGTTCGGGGCGGAAACGAGACGATCCTTCTGGCAGACGACGACGAGGCCGTCCGGAAACTGGCGGAGATGGCTCTGCGGGAGTATGGCTACCGGGTGCTCACGAGCCGAAACGGGGAAGAGGCTGCGGAAATCTTCCGGAAGGAAAAGGAGATCGGCCTTGTTCTTCTCGACGTTGTCATGCCGAAGATGGGCGGAAGGGAAGCGCTCGCCGCGATGCGCGGAACCGATCCCGGCCTCAAGGCTATCCTCATGAGCGGCCATTCCTTCGACGAGAGCCATGGACCGATCGCGACCGTCCCGGAGACGCCGTTCCTCCAGAAGCCCTTCGGCCCGATCGTTCTCGCGAGGAAAGTGCGGGAGGTGCTGGATGGAGCCGGGTCAGCTCCGATGGCGCGCGCCGACGCTACAGATGCGCCCTTGTCATGAGTTCCGCGAATTCGCGCGGGGGCACGGCCCGGCTGAAAAGGAACCCCTGGACTTCGTCGCATCCCTGCTCGCAAAGGAAGGCCATCTGCTCCGTGGTCTCGACACCTTCCGCGATGACTTTGAGGTTCAGGCCGTGCGCCATGGCGATGGTGGCCCGGACGATGGCCTGGTCGCTGCGGCTTGACGCGACATTCCTGACAAACGACTGGTCGATCTTGAGGAAATCCAGCGGGAGACGCTTCAGGTAATTCAGCGACGAATATCCCGTGCCGAAGTCGTCGATCGCGATCTCGATTCCCCTCTCCTTCAATGCGAGCAAGGTTCGAACCGCCTCATCCGGGTTACGCATGATCGTGCTTTCGGTAATCTCCAACTCCAAATACCGGGGGGAAAGCCCCGCATCCCGCAACGCGCCGTCCACTACCTCGATCAGGTTCTTTTGATCGAACTGGCGGCCGGACACGTTTACCGCGACGGTGATCGGTTTGAAGCCTTCATCCTGCCATCTCTTTAATTGCACGCATGCGGCGCGGAGCGAAAATTCCGACATGGGGACGATCAGGCCGCTGGTCTCGGCGGCAGAGATGAACCGCCCGGGAAGAAGCAGTCCCTTTTCGGGGTGATTCCAGCGGATCAGCGCTTCCATGCCGGTGATCCTTCTCGTGGAAGCGTCAAGCTTCGGCTGGTAATACAGCGTAAACTCGCCGCGGTCCAGGCCCTTCCGTATCTCGCTTTCCAGCGTCAGAAGTTCCAGGACCGAGGCGTTCAACGATTTCGAGTAGAATTGGAAGTTGTTCTTGCCTTCGGCTTTGGCCTGGTACATGGCGGCGTCCGCGTTTTTCAGGAGGTGATCGACGGTCTCCCCGTCGTCCGGGTAAAGGGATATGCCGATACTGGCGGTCACGAACACCTCCCGACCGTTCAGATCCCAGGGCGCGGACAATTCTTCGAGTATGCGGCGGGCCACCCTGGCGGCGTCCTGCGCCTCCCCGAGGTTGTGCAAGAGCACCAGGAACTCGTCCCCGCCCGGCCTGGACAAGACGTCATCGATGTCCACCTCCCGGCAACGTGCGACGTCGTCACACCTTCGGAGGAAGGCCGACAACTTGTGCGCAACGGATTTCAGCAGGAAATCGCCGACTTTGAGCCCCAAGGTGTCGTTGACCCGCTTGAAGTTGTCGAGGTCCATATAGAGCAAGGCGAACAACTGTTTATTCCGCTTGGCGATTTCGATCGTCCTCGCCATGAGTTCCTTATGGAACACGCGGTTCGGCAGCCCCGTTAAATCATCGTAATAGGCGAGGCGGTGAATCTTCTCCTCCAGGATTTTCTCTTGCGTCACGTCCTTCGCCATGGAGATGAAATGCGTTATGTTCCCGTCGCCGTCTTTGAGCGGCGTGATCGTGTGGAAGACTTCGAAAAGCCCCCCGTCTTTCTTCCTGTTGGAAATGATCCCTCGGAACGTCCGGCCCGACAGGATGGTCGCCCACAATTCTTTGTAGAAAAGTTCATCATGCCTGCCGGACTTGAATACCCTTGGGGTCTGCCCCTGGATTTCTTCTTTCCTGTATCCCGACATCTCTTCGACGGCCCTGTTCGCATACTCGATACTGCCATCCTTGTTCGTTACGAGGACCCAGTCCGAGGACCCTTCGACGGCAAGAGAAAGCTTCCTCAGCTTTTCATCCGCCATCTTGCGCTCGGTAATGTCGCGTAGGTACCAGGCCCTCCCATAATACGTCCCGTCGGGTCCCACCATGGGTGCCGAGTACCGGTCGAAAACTCTTCCATCGTTCAGCGTGATTTCGTCGTGGCCTTTTTCCTCCCTGTGCTCGTAGAGGTACTGAAGTCTTGCGGTAAAAACCTCGGGGTCGACCAGCTGATTCAGGACCGGCCGCAGCGCTTCAACGTGGTTCCTGGAGATGAGCATCTCCGGGTCAAGACCCCACATATCGGCGAATCGCCTGTTATGCGATATCACGACACCGTTTTCGTCGACGATCAGGATGCCGTCGATCGAGGCTTCCTGCTGCGTTGCGAGGATGATGTTCCTGAACTCCAGGTGATGGGCCTGCTCCAGCGAAGCCTGCTCAAGGGCCTTGAGCAGCTCTTCCAAGGATGCGATTTGCGACTTGAGCTTGGCGGCTTCCGTGCTCGTCCGGTCGCTTTTCTTCATCGCCTTTCCTCCAGGTTCTCTCCGCGCTACGCGAAAATCGTTCCGTCCGCAAAGGGCAGCATGGCAAGTTTTGCGCTCAACGACAATGTCTTTATGTCCTTGTGCGCAGGGTTGAGAATGTAGTGCGTTGCAGGGCGAAAATAGCGGACCGGTCGATGGCGGTCCAAATCGAACACTGGGTAAAGTTGGGTAAGGTGTTCGTCCCGGCGGAAACCAGGCGGCGGAAGGCATCCTGATTGAAAATCAAAATGGCGGTCTTGAAAGGCACCGACGTCGACCAGCCGCCTCCGCCGCATGGTTGCTCCCGCGCGGGTCCCGTGGAATCCGGAGAAAGGGACCGCTCAGGGGCGATGATACCGGCGCCACCCGATGAGGGCAAGGATGCCCCCGGGGATTCCGAACGCAACGGGCAGAATCCGGTTCGATTCCACGGTCGGCTTGCGCCGCACATGGAAGTCCGCGAACGGACTCGTGACGACGTTCGACGCCTTGCGCTCCACCGCGCTCACCACGACCCTGTAGTTCCCGGACTGTATGAGCCGCATGGGCCACTCCACCGTCACCTCCTGCCCGGGGGAAACGACGGCTTCCGTCACCGCCTTGTGGGCGCTCCAGTCCTCGAGGTCCATCGGCTGCTCGCGTCCGGGATCCACCTGCACCAGGCTGATCCAGGCGACGACGCCCTGCGCCGGCCGTCCGCCGGTGTTCCTGATGACGCTGAGAAACTTGAGCCGGTCCCCCATCCGGGGCGACGGGGGGTTGGATGCGTCGGGGACAAGGGTGATCTCGAGAGGCCCCGAGACGGCCCATGCCGCTCCGCACGAGAACGCAAGCCAGACCGCCAGGAACCAGAACCCTATCCTGTGCATCGCGAGCCTCCTATAATTCCATTTTGCGCACGCTGCGCACGGCATACCATGCGGTCAGGACGAACCAGGCGAGCGCGACCGCGAGGCGCCCCGTCTGCATCGCAAAGGGCTGGGAGTCGATCACCACGCTGTCGAACGCGTTGAGCGACGCCGAAAATGGGTTTGCCGCGTCGAATCCCCTCCCGATGGCGCTTTGCCGCAGGCTCGGGCCCAGCAGCAGGGGGCTCGCGAGCAGCATCCAGGCGATCAGCGAGGTCAGAAGGGCGGTGCGAACGCTCTTGAAGCGCGCGGACAGCCCGAGGGCGAAAAAGCCGAACCCCAGCACCGTCAGCGTGCCGAAGAGCGCGAGGTATGCGATCGCCTGGAGGAGATTCTGTCCGCTCGACCCCACCGCCCACAGGTAGGGCAACCCGAGCAGGTACATCACGGTCCAGGCCGCCGCCTGCCCGCCCATCTTGCCGGACACGATCCCGGACGGCGTCACCGAGGTCAGCAGCAGCGGCATCAGGCTCCCCCGTTCCCGCTCCCCCGCCACGGCATCCGCCCCCAGCACCACGGCGAACAGCGCGCCCAGCGCCGTGATCGTCCCCATCACCATGTACACCACCTGCGCGTTGTCCAGCAGGCTCAACTCCGTGTTGCTCACCAGAAGCAGGCTCAGCACGGACATGATGACGGTCAGGGCGAACAGCCAGGCCAGGCCGCGGCCGTTGACCAGAACCTCTCCGCTTTCCTTGCGCGCGATCCACCAGGCCGGATTCATACCGCCTCCCTCGTTTCCGTGGCGGCGAGATAAAGTTCCTCGAGGCCGCCACCCTCCTGGTGGATCTCCTCGACCCGAAGGCCGGAGTCCAGCAATTCGCGCCATGCGGTCGCGGGATCCCCCGCGCCGGAGAGCTCGACATGCCACCATTCCCCGGACCTGGACGCCACCCGGACCTCCGCCGGGAGGGTGACCGCGGATTCGGGGGTGGGAACCCGCAGCCTGTATCGGGCAGCGGCGTGCCTGCCGGCGAGCAGATCGGCGACGGGACCTTCCAGGACCGTTTTCCCCCTGGACAGGATGCCGAGATGCGTGCAAAGCCGGTCCACGTCGTCCAGGAGGTGGGTGCATAATAGAATCCCGACGCCGTCGTTCACGCTCATTTCCAGCAGGACGTCGTGGATCTCCCGCCGCCCCCGCGGATCCAGGCCGTTGGTGGGCTCATCCAGGATCAGGAGTTCCGGATCGTTCAGGAGGGCCCGGGCAAGCCCCAGCCGCTGCTTCATGCCGCGGGAGTACGTCCCGATCGGCGCCCGGTCCCGGCCGTCCAATCCGACCCGGCGCAGCCGGAGGGTCGCTTCCGCCTCGCCAAGACGCTTCCCGGACAGGCCCGAGAACCACTTCAGATATTCCGCGGCGGCCATCCATTCGTAAAATCCCGACTGCTCGGAAAGCACCCCGATCCTTCGGTGAATCCACGTGCGTTCGGCGACCGGATCGCGCCCGAGCACCTCGACCTTCCCGGAAGCGGGCGGCCGCAGACCCGCCAGCACCGAGATCGTCGTGCTCTTCCCGGCCCCGTTCGGTCCGAGGAAGCCGTAGATGTCCCCGGCCCGCATGGTGAGATCGACGCCGTTCAGCACGGGCCGGCCGCCGAGGACGAGTCTCAAATCGCGTATCTCGACAATCATGGTCCCCTCCGTGGTCCCGATCCACGGTCCGCATGCTCCGTGCGGACCGTGGATCGCGGTGTGAGGTTCAGTCCTCGTTCTCCCCGCCTTCCCGCTCTCCCTCCCGGCCTTCGTGGTCGGCCTCGTCCGCCCGGGCGGAGAGGATTTTCCCGTCCTTGACGTCCACCTTGACGTCGGTGAGTTTCGTCCCGCTCATCACTTCCACGCCGTAGACGGGGGTCCCGTTCTCGTCCTCCAGCTCGGCCCGCACCGCTTTGCCTTGCGCTCGATCCTCCGCGGCGGAAACCGCTTTCGCCATGCCGATGCCCGTCTTGGACAGGAGCGCCGCAATGTTGTCTCCTTCGCCCCCGCCCTTGGCGAGAGCCAGGGATGCGCCCAAGGCGCAGAAAGCGATGGCGCCGACCAGGATCGATTTTGCCGTTTGCATGACCAACCTCCTTGAATCGGGATCGGCGGGAGTTTTTCCTCCCACCGTCGCGACCACCATACGTCTCCGACCTTAAGGCAACCTTAATGCTCGATGTGGGGGCAGGTCATTCCAGGACAAGCGCGGGGGAACCCGACCGGCGCGACCGGCAGGACCGACGCGGGCGCCGGCGGTTGTTTTTTCCGCGAGGGGGCCTTCTTGCGGCCCTGTGCGGATCACTTCAGAGAAATCGTCGCGATCTTCCCGTCGGTGAAAAACGGGTCCCCGAAAGAATTTTGTCCCGTCATCGGAGGCACGAACCCGTTCCGTCCGGCCGAAGCGACCGCCCCGGCGGCGGTCAGATCCCGGAGCAATCCCTCCCGTTCCGCGTCGACGTCCGGACCGATCCGGTACAGGAAATACCATTTCAGGCCGGCGTCGAGAACCGCCGTCCCGACATAGACCAAGCGGCCGTCCGCCGTTTGGAGATCGGTCTTCCACAATCTTGCCAGGTGCCGTTCCCTCGCAGTCCGCGCCGGGGTCGTTTTCTCGAAGGACAGGTCGTTGACAAGGCCGTTCCAGAAGGAGGGGGCTACGGGCGCCGCCGGATACCCTGTGTTCGATCTCAGCGCGCCAAGCATTTTCATCATCGTATCGCCGCGCAGGGGGTCGGCCGCCGCCCATCCGGCCTTGGCGAAGACATCGGCAAGAGCCCCTCCGCCGGAAGCGACAATGACGATGTTCAACGGTTGCTGCCGGTCGCCGAGAATGTTCTCCGTGAATTTCGGCAGCGCGCGGTCGAATTTCTTCAGGATGTCCGCGGCCGCAACCACGGTCGCCGGGCGGGGCGGTGGGAAATACGCGGCGGGGTTGTAACGGAGGCCGGAATAGATGTAGAAGGCGATGCAGGCAAGCGCCACTCCCGCCGTAACGATCCCCGCCGGGACCGGCGCGAGAACAGGGGCCGCCGGGGGACGCTCTTTGCGGGCATGCAACTCGGCCATGCAGATGCCGATGATCAGCCACAACAGTCCCAGGAGATACCCTCCCAGCACGTCGCTCAGGAAATGGACCCCCAGGTAGAGCCTGCTGAACCCGATCGCCGCGACGAGGAATATCCCGGCGAAGAGGATGTTCAGCCGCTTCCCCCACGTTGCGGACCGGCGCCATAAACAGTAGACGGCAAATCCGTAGAGAGCCGCCGCGATGGTGGCGTGTCCGCTCGGAAAGGAAAAGGACGTTTCCGCATAGACCGCTACCCCGGGCGGCCTTTGCCGATGAAAGGCCACCTTTCCGAGGAGGATGAACATGGCGCTTCCGGTCGCCGTCACCATCAAAGGGAGGACGAATCCCCTCTTTTTCCGGAGAAAAAAGATGACGACCAGCAACAGGGCGACGCACAGGACGATCTTTCCTTTGGCGAGGAGCGTGATCCAGAGAAAGACCTTGACCAGCATGGGGTCGCGGAAGGCGAACAGGAGGTTCTCGATGCGGGTGTCCAGCGCGACGATGGGGTCCAGGGACAGCACGTCCTCGACCACCCCCGCCAGGAGCAACAGGATATACAGAAATGCGGCCCCGAGCAGGGTGAGGGGCAGGCCGGAGAACTCCGTCCCGTCGAGCCGTTTCCCGGCGAATGCGTAGAAGGCGGGATGCTTCGCGACGTGTTTCCGGACATGAGGATCGGCGGCGATCGTCTTCCCGAGCGACGCGAGCAGCGATCCGATGAACCCGATGAACTCTCTTCCCCGTTTCTCGGCGAACCTCTTCAGCCAATAGGCGCCCACCGCCAGCAGCAACATCGTGGCCAGCACGATGCCGAACCGCGTCGACCATATCTCCACGATGCGCCATGCCTGTCCCAGGAAATACCCGGCGAGCAGGTGGGCGGCCGCCCACAGGATGGCGCTTGCGACGTTCCACAGGTAGAACTTCTTCGCCTCCATCCCGGACATCCCGGCGACGAAGGGGATGACGGCCCGGATCAGGCCGACGAACCTCCCGAGGAAAATGCTTTTCCCCCCGTGGCGCGCGAAAAACACCTTCCCCTTCTCCAGGAGACCCGGCTTGAAAATCCGGTTCTCTTCCCGGAAGCGGATGTGCCCTCCCTTGCCCATCCGGAAGCTGATGCCGTCGCCGAGAATCGCCCCGGCGAAGGAGAACCAGAAAAGGTCGCCGAGGTCGAAATACCCCTTCGCCGCAAGGGAGCCGGCGAACACGACGAAAACGGCGCCGGGGACCACGACCCCGACAAAGGCGAGGGACTCCAGGAGGGAAACGAGGAGAACGGCCCAGTAGCCGAGCATCCGGAAATGTTCGATGGCGGGGAGGAGGGTGTTGATGTATTCCATTTAATAACCGTCGGCGCCGGCGTTGCCCTTCAGGGTCGGATACCGGTTGAGGGTTCCCATATCCGGATCATACAGGAAAGGGATGTCCGTATCGTTGGTCCGACCCGAAGTTTAAGGAAATTCCCTCCTTCGGGTCACGCGGGGAGCTCGAACTCCCCGCGGGCGATCCGCTCCCCCATGTCCCCGTGGTCGGCCTGCGTGGGGGACGGCGAGACGACGTGCAGCACGATCATGTCGGTCTTCGCCTTGACGCCCCGCCGGACCTTCCTCGGGACGACGACGAGATCCCCTTCCGTGACGCTCCGCCGCTCCTTCCCCGCGACCACCTCCCCTTCCCCGGAGAGAATGTAGAGGGCGACGTGCACGTCGGGGGCGTGGACGGGGATGAACTGCCCGGCGCGGAACGTGGCGCGGACGACTTTCATCTCGGGGCTCTCGAACAGGGGACGGGGCAGGAACCGCTTCGGATCGAACTCGGGATCCTTCTTCGGCCGTGCGAACACGGGATCGCTCATCGTCGTACCTCCGGGTGCGGGATTTCCACGGGTCCAGTCTCCCCCCTTGACTTCGACTCGTCCTTGACCGGGGTCAACGCTTCGGGGGATACTCCGGCACGGGTGCCCGAGAATAAAATAAAGGTTTGGGCCGTGGGCGCCGAAAAGATCACTGTCGGCTTTCCGAGAAAATACCGGCATGGAGTGAAGGGCATGAAAAGAGCCTGTTTTGCGATTCTCGCCATCGCCTTCGCGGGTTGCGCGACCTCTCCGGAAATCACCTCCTGGAACATGGCGAAAGAGGTCAATACGCCGGCGGCATATCAGGACTACGTC
>JAMDCN010000169.1 GCA_023489025.1 Deltaproteobacteria bacterium
ACCGCGGCGAGCCGGATCTCCTCGCCTCCTGCTACCGCAATTCCTTGAAGCTGGCCGCCGCGCACGGCATCCGGTCCATCGCCTTCCCCTCGATCAGCACGGGCATCTACGGGTACCCGGTCGAAGAGGCGGCAAAGGTCGCCTTGTCGGTGGTGGCCTCTTTTCTGACGGCGGGGAACCGCCTGCCGGACTACATCCGGTTCGTCCTGTTCGACGAGGCGACGTTCGCGGCGTACGAGAAGGCGCTTCTCGATCTCGCCCCTTGACGCGGGAGATATCCTTTTTCGGCGAGCGCGCGCACGATGCGCCGGGCGGCCTCCTCCGGCCGCTCGGAGTCGCCCCGGACCGTGACCTCGGGAGCGCGGGGCGGCTCGTAGTCCACGGTCAGCCCCGGGACACGGCCTGACGCGCCCCGTATGCCGCCCCGGTAGATCCCCTTCGGGTCGCGCGCGAGGCAGACGGAAAGGGGGCAGTCCACGAAGACCTCCAGGAAGTTCGGGATCCTCGCCCGGGCGGCCTCCCGCCAGGCGCGGCGGTTGGCGGTCGCGGCGACGATCGCGGACACGCCGTGCGAGACGAGCCGGCCGGCGAGTCGGGCCATCGCCCCGTAAAAGACATCCCGCTCCCGGTCGTCGTACCGCGGGCGGGGGGTGAGGATCTTCCGGAGATCGTCCGACTCGAGGATGGCCGCGTCGATCCCCCGGTCGAGCAGCTCCTTCCGCAGCGCGGCGGCCAGCGTCGATTTTCCGGAGGCGGGGAGCCCCGTGATCCAGACGGCGAAGGCGTCCGGCATTCCCGCTCACCCCCGGAAAAAGGTTTCGACGCGCCCCGGGTCGAACGCCGAAACGGCCAGCACGCCTTCCAGGAAGGCGAACAACTTCCGGCGGACCGCCTCGTCGAGGGTGGGGTACCAGACGGGGCTCGCCATGACCAGGCACCGGAAGGCGAAGAAAGGCGCGGCCACCTCGAGGACCTCCCGGTCCCCGGTCTTGTCCAGGTAGCGGTCCCAGAACCGCCGGAAGAGCGTCGCGAAGACGCCCTCGAACCGTCCCCGCTGCTGGAGGGCGTAGAAGAGGAAGTTCCCGGTGAGGCAGGTCACGTCGTCGGCCGGCTCGCCCCACTCCCCGCGCGACCGGTCGAGGACGCTGAAGTCGGTCCCCTCCCGGAAGAGGATGTTGTACGGATGGAAATCGCCGTGGACCTGGCGGAGCCTTCGGGTCCGTCCCTTCAGCTTCCACCGCCACGAGACGCACGCCCGCTCGATCCGCTCGAGCCGCTCCGGCGTGATGAAGGCGTGCGCGTCCGGGTAGCTGTCGCAGAGGCCCATGATGCATTCGCCATGTCCGACCAGCTCGCGGACCCGGCGCGCGTACAGCCCGGGGTCCGTCCCACGGACTGCGTGGATTTCGACGAGGTAATCGCACAGGGCGTCGGCCCGCGCGAGGTCGAGGGAGGTCAGCCCGCCGCCGGCCTGGAGGCGCGTGAGGTCGTGGATGTACCCCCGGCCCTCGACGTAGTCCGTCAGGATAAAGAACTCCTCCGCCTTGCCGAGGGAGACGATCCCGCCGCCCTTTTCGAAGGCGCCGACATCGACCGCCCGGGCGTGCCGGGGAAGCCGGTTGAAGGCGTGGAAATCCCACAGGACCATCGCCGCTCGGTCCGCCATGTGCTCGTGCCCGAACGGCCCCGGCGGGAGCGTTTCGAGAACGGTCCGCCGGTGCGTCCCGGCCGTCTCGTACTCGATCAGGACGGGATGGCCGTAGCCGTGTCCCTTGATCGCGGTATCGCGGACCTGATCGCCGAGGGGGGCGAGTCCCGTGACGTGGACCGGCTTCCCGGCGAGGGAGGAGAGGTACGTTTCGATCTCCTCCGGGCGAAGGTCGGGCATGACGGCACCTCCCGGAGGGGGGCGAAGCGGCCCCCCGCTAACCTGCGATGATCTGCCTCAGGTGACCGACGTCGTGCCGGGCCATCCCCGCCAACAGGTCTGCGATCGTCATCCGCCCCCGCTCGGGGTGGACGCCGGTCCGTTTCATCTGCGCCGGGGCGAGGGAGGCAAGAACGGCGATGTTTTCCGCGCGCATGGCCGCGAAACGGGCGGCGATCCGCTTCGGGTCGCCCCCGCGGAAGGGGCGCAGCGCCTCGATCCAGCGCTCCTGGTCGAAGAACGGGATTGCCGGGTCGTCCTCCGCGAGCATCTTTCGGATCCGGACGGTCATGATCGCCTCGGTGTCGGTCATGTGCGCGAGCACGTCCAGGCGCGTCCAGGGCTCCTCGCCGGCGACGGCCCCGAACCACCGGCGGCTGCCGGACGACGCGATCTTCCGGAAAAGCGGCGGGCTCTTCCGCGCGACCCCCAGAAAATCGCCTGTCTCGAGCATCCGGGCGAGCGGTTCAACCCATTCCTCAAAGGATTTCCTTGCAGCGGGCATCGGACATCCCTCCGTTCCGGGCGGTGATTCCGCCACCATTTTACCCTCCCTTCCCCGTGGGCAAAGCCTTTCCATTGGGGTAACCTGTTTTGCATGCCCGACAACCGGGAAGGTCCGATGAACGTCACCACGCAGCTCACCCCCGCGATGCGGCAGTACGTCGAGATCAAGTCGAGGTACCGCGACTGCATCCTCTTCTTCCGGATGGGCGACTTCTACGAGATGTTCTTCGAGGATGCCATCCGGGCCTCCCGCCTGCTCGACATCGCGCTGACCTCGCGGGACAAGGAATCGAACATCCCGATGTGCGGGGTCCCGCACCACGCCCGCAACGCCTACCTGTCGAAGCTGATCCGGCAGGGAAGCAAGGTGGCGATCTGCGAGCAGATCGAGGAGCCGGGGAGCAAGGGACTCTTCCGGCGCGAGGTCACCGAGGTCGTGACGCCGGGGCTCGTCTTCCACGACGAGTGCCTCGATGCCCGGGGGAACAACTTCCTCGCGGCGGTCCGCTTCGCCCCGCCTTTTGCGTACGCGGCGCTCGATGCGACGACCGGCGAGTTCTTCTGCGAGGCGTGCGGCACGGACACGGCGCTGGCGGATGCCCTCTATCGCGTCGGTCCCGTCGAGTTCGTGGCGATCGAAGGGGAGGGGGAACCCCCGACGGAGCGGCTCAGGCGCCTCCTGGACGGCAAGCTCTCGACGGTCCTGTCGGCCGCCTCCGTCGAGGGGCTCCCGCTCGACCCCGAGCCGGAGGGGATGCCCGCGGCGGGGCACCCGGCGCGCGGGGTGGTCCGGGCGGCGCTGGCCTATCTCAAGGTCCACCAGCCGCTCGCCCTCTCCGAGATCCGGCGCGTCGAGGAGCGGGAAGGGGAGCGGTACCTCGCGATGGACGAGACCGCCGTCCGGACCCTCGAGGTCTTCTCGACCCTGTCGGGCGAGCGGAAGGGGAGCCTGCTGTGGGCGATCGACCGGACGCGGACGCCGATGGGGGCGCGCCTCCTGCGGGCGTGGCTCGCCGCGCCGCTCGTCGATCCCTTGCGCATCGCGGATCGCCACGACGCCGTGGGGGAGCTCGTCGAGCACCCGGCGCCCCGCCGGGCTCTCGGCGAGACCCTCTCGGGGATGGCCGACCTCTCCCGCCTCTCGTCCCGGCTGGCGCAGGACCGCTCGGGTCCGCGCGACATCGCGGCGCTCGGCGACGCACTGGCGCTCCTGCCCGAGGTCCGCAGGGCGTTCTCGGCCTTTTCCTCCCCGCTCCTCGTTCGGGCGGCGGAGCGGCTGGACGGCCACTCCGAGGCGGTCGGGAAGATCCGGGCGGCGCTGAGGGACGGCGCCCCGGCCGGGTGGAAGGAGGGCGGGATCATCCGGGAGGGGTATGACGACCGGGTCGACGAGCTGGCCCACCTGCTGACCCACGGTCGCGGCATGATCGCGGAGATGGAGGAGCGCGAACGGCGCCGGACCGGGATCGGGAGCCTCAAGATCCGCGACAACCGGGTCTTCGGCTACTACATCGAGGTTTCGAAGGCCAACCTCGACCGGGTCCCGGAGGACTACATCCGGAAGCAGACGCTCGTCAACGCGGAGCGGTTCATAACGCCGGAGCTCAAGGAGTTCGAGGCGCGGGTCCTGCGGGCCCGGGAGGACAAGAACGCCCGCGAGGAGGAGCTCTTCCTCTCCCTGCGCGAGGATCTGAAGAAATATCTCCCGGCGTTCTTCGCGGCGGCGGAAAGCGTGGCGCTCATCGACGTCCTTCTGGGGTTCGCCGACCTGGCCGCCGCATCGGATTACTCCCGGCCGCGCGTCCACGACGGCCGCGACATCGTGATCGAGAACGGCCGCCATCCGGTGGTCGAGCAGATCCTCGGCCGGCACGCTTACGTTCCCAACGACTGCCGGCTCTCGCCCGACGCGATCCAGATGGCTATCATCACGGGGCCCAACATGGCCGGCAAGTCGACCTACATCCGGCAGGTGGCGCTCATCGTCCTTCTGGCGCACGCGGGGTCGTTCGTCCCGGCGGACAAGGCCGACATCGGCGTGGTCGACCGGATCTTCACCCGCATCGGGGCCTCCGACGACATCGCGCGCGGGGAGAGCACCTTCATGGTCGAGATGCGGGAGACGTCGCGGATCCTCGGAGGGCTGACGCCCAGGACCCTCGTCGTCCTCGACGAGGTGGGGCGGGGGACCAGCACGTTCGACGGGCTCTCCATCGCCTGGGCCGTGGCGGAGTGCCTCCACGACTCCCCGCACCGGCCGAAGGTCCTGTTCGCCACCCACTTCCACGAACTGACCGACATCGCCCAGACCGCGCCGCGGGCGAAGAACTTCCACGTGGCGGTCCGGGAATGGCAGGGCGACATCGTCTTCCTCCGCCGGATCGACGAGGGGAGCGCGAGCAAGTCGTACGGCATCCAGGTCGCCAGGCTCGCCGGGATCCCCGACTCCGTCGTGGCCCGCGCCCGGGATATTTTGAAAAACCTCGAATCGGCCGAGTATAATGAGTACGGGCTTCCGAACATCGCCGGCCCGGGCGGGGCGGACGCCGGAGAAGCCGCCCAGATGGAGCTTTTCGGCGGGAGGCGCCCGTCGGCCGACGAGGAGGCCGTGCTCGACGAGATCCGGAAGGCGGACGTCGAGCGGCTCGCCCCCCTGGATGCGCTGATGCGCCTTGCGGCGTGGAAAGAGAGGCTCTCGAAGGGGAAACGGTGATTCCTCCGGTGCGTCGTCTTGCCGCGGGCCTGCTGGCCTGCCTTCCTCTGGTCATGATCGTTCCGTCGCCGTCCCTCGCCAGGCCCGTCCTCGTGACGGGAGTCCGGTTCTGGACCAACGAGGACTACACGCGCGTCGCGATCGACGTCGCCGGCGAGGTCCGCTACGAAGCGAGGACGCTTGCGGCCGACGCCGTCCGCAAGCTCCCCCCGCGCATCTTCGTCGACATCTCCAATGCCGATATCCGCGAGGAGATCCGGCGCCGCCCCCTGGAGGTCGCCAACGGCCTGCTCAAGGTGGTGCGCGCGGGGCGGTTCCGCAGGGGGGTCGTCCGCGTCGTGATCGACCTGGAGCGGGAGAGCGGCTACCGGGTCTTCGACCTGTCGGACCCCTGCCGGATCGTCGTCGACATCGACGGGAAGGGGAACGGGAACGGAAGCGGGAACGGCGAGGAGGCCGCGGAACGGCAGGGCCCGCGGGCCCCTCGGGCGGCGGCTCCGGACTCGGCGACCTCCCGCCTCGGGACGCGCGTGATGCTCGACCCCGGCCATGGGGGGAAGGACCCCGGGGCGATCGGCCCCACCGGCCTGAAGGAGAAGGACGTCACGCTGGCGATCGGCCGGCTCGTCCGGAGGAAGCTCCTGGCGTCCGGCGATTTCGACGTCCGGATGACGCGCGACTCCGACGTTTTCATCCCGCTCGAGGAGCGGACCGCGATGGCCAATCACGGGCGCGCCGACCTCTTCGTCTCGCTCCACATCAACGCCAGCCCCGACCGCAGGACGCAGGGGATCTCCACCTACGTCCTGAGCCGCTCGAGCAGCGACCGGGAGGCGCTGGAGCTCGCCGCGCGCGAGAACGGCGTGTCGGTCCGCAAGCTCTCCGCCGTCAAGTTCATCATCGACGACCTGTCGACGTACGGCCGCAAGAACGAGTCGCTGCGCCTGGCCAAGACGGTCAACGACGCGATCGTCCGGAACGTCCGGAGCCGGTTCGGCCCCGTCGAGGACCTCGGGCTCAAGCAGGCGCCGTTCTACGTCCTGGTCGGCGCCCGGATGACGGCGATTCTCGTGGAAACGTCGTTCATCACGAATCCGCGCGAGGAGAGGCGCCTGACGAACCCCGCCTGCATCGAGACGATCGCGGACAGCGTGGTGGAAGCGATCCGCTTCTACGGCGCCCGGAAAGCCGTCGCGAGCGCCGGCTCCTGAGGAGGGATCCGTGTCCACCCTTCCTCACCTTGCCGACGCCTCCCGGACGGAGCTGTCCGACCGCGAGTTCGTCGAGGTTCTCAGGAACCACCTCTCCGTCGCTCTCTCCGACGCGCTTCGCCGGCAACGGGAGGGACTCGAGGGAGGTCGCGCGGCGTGCGCGGCCTGGTCCGACGCGATGGACGCGGTCGTGGGGGCTCTCCACGAGCGGGCCCGCCGGAAGTTCCTCGCGAGCGGGCCGAACCTGAAGTACCGGCTCGCCGTGGTGGCCGTCGGCGGCTACGGGCGGCGGGAACTCTGTCCCAGGTCCGACGTCGACCTCCTCTTCCTGCACCCGTACAAAGTGGACCCCTACGTCGAGGCGATGACCGAGTCGATGCTTTACCCGATGTGGGACGTGGCCCTCGACGTCGGCCACGGGGTGCGCAGCGTCCGGGAGGCGATCCGGATGGCCGCCTCGGACGACTCGATCCGCACCGCGCTCCTCGACTACCGGTTCGTCGCGGGCGACCCCGGTTTCTTCGCCGAGGCGGAGAAGGAGATGGCGCGGTTCCTCTACTTCGCCGACTCCGACCGGTTCATCGAAAAAAAGATCCGGGAGATGGAGGCGCGGCACGCCAGGTTCGGGGACACCGTCTTCGTCCTGGAGCCGAATCTGAAGGAGGGGAAGGGGGGGCTCCGCGACCTTCAGACCGCCCTGTGGGCCGCGCGCATCAAGTACAAGTGCCGGGAGCTGGTCGAGCTCAGGAACAAGGGAGTCGTCGCGTCCCAGGCGGTCCTGGCCTACCGTCACGCGCAGGACCGGCTGCTGCGCGTCCGGAACGAGCTTCACATCCTCGCGGGGAAGAAGACCGACACCCTGGCCTTCGAGTTCCAGGAGCCGATGGCCGATCTCCTGGGATACCGCACGCACGGCAAGAGCTTCGCCGTGGAGCGGTTCATGCGCGCCTATTACATGCACGCCTTGGCCGCCTCGCACATCACGGAGGAGCTGCTCGAGGAAGTGGGGAAGCTCCTCCCGGAAAGCGGGCGTCGCCCCTTCCCGTTTCTCCAGCGAAAGACGGTTTCCGGCGAGGGAATCCTGTACAAGGGGAAGATGTATGTCCGGGACAGCGCCGCCCTGCGGCGGGAGCCGGTCCGGATCTTGGAGTTCTTCCGCCTGCTCCAGAGGAACCGGGCGGAGCTCTCCGCGCAGGCGAAGCGGGCCATCCAGCGGTCGCTTCCCGCCGTGGGACAGTCCTTCCGGGAAGACCCGCGCGTCACCCGCCTGTTCCTGGATATCCTGCGCGACCCCGTGCACGCGCGGGAGACGCTCACGGCCATGAACGAGTCGCGGTTCCTCGGGCGCTACATCCCCGAGTTCGCCCCGCTGTGCTGCAAGGTGCTTCACGACATCTACCATGTCTACACCGTGGACGTTCATTCGATCATCGCGGCGGGCGTCCTCCCGGGATTGGAGGCCGCGGCGACGTTGACCGCCGAAGAGGAGGAGTTCCTCCGGATCTACCGGTCGCTTCCGCGGCCGGACCTGCTCAACCTCGCGATCCTGCTGCATGACATCGGCAAGGGGCGGGGGCACGGGCACTCGAGGATCGGGGCGGAGATCGTCGCGCAGATCAGCCGGCGGATGGGGCTCGGACCCCGGGAGACGGACGATCTCGTCTTCCTCGTGGAACAGCACCTGCTGATGGCCAACGTCTCGCAGCGACGCGACCTCCACGACCTCGACCTGATCCTCTGGTTCACCGACATCGTCGGCACGATCCAGCGGCTCGATCTTCTCTACCTCCTCACCTACGCCGACCTGCGGGCGGTGGGGCCCGACGTTTGGACGCAATGGAAGGCGATGCTGCTCGCCGAACTTTACGACAAGGCGAAGAACATCCTCGAGCACGGCCGGCACAAGCGGCCGTTCGAGGAGCGGGCCCTGGCGCGCCGCGAGCGGGCCCGGGACCTCCTGGCGGAGTTCCCTCCGGAGGCGGTGAGCCGGTTCCTCGACCGGTTCGACGACCGGTATTTCCTGGCGACTCCCGATGCCCGCTTCCCCGATCACGTCCGGATCCTGTCCGCCTATGACGGGAAGACGCCGCGCGTGGAGGTGATCGAGGCGGCCGGGTCGGGCGTCTCGGAGTTCATCATCGCCTGCCCCGACCGGCGGGGGCTTTTCTCGATGATCGCCGGGACGCTGTCGGCCAACGGGATCAACATCCTGAACGCCTCGATCTCGACCTCGCTCGACGGGACGGCGCTGGACACCTTCTACGTCACCTACCTGGGGAAGGCGCTCCGGGACGACCTGAAAAAGGAGCGCGTGGTCGCGGACCTCATGGCCGTCCTGCACGGCGAGACCGGGGTGGAGACGCTCCTGGCCGAGAATAAGGTCTCCCGCTTCGTCCGCGAGAAGGTCGTCGGGAAGTACCGCCCGACGCGGGTTCTCTTCGACAACTCCGTCTCGACGCGCTACACGGTGGTCGACATCTTCACTTACGACCGGATCGGGCTCCTCTACGACATCACCCGGACGTTGACGGCCCTGGGGCTCGACATCGTCCTTTCGAAGATCTCGACGAAGGCCGACCAGGTGGCCGACGTCTTCTATGTCGTCGACAAG
>JAMDCN010000120.1 GCA_023489025.1 Deltaproteobacteria bacterium
TCGAGAGCGGGCCGCTCTTTTTCGTCCATGGGAAAGGGGTCGAACATTAAGACCTGGATAAAACCTCCCGCCGAGGGGAAGCCGCCGATGGGCCGTCGCAAAGGGGGCGGCGTTTCGGTCGCGGCGACCTTGTCGCTGCGTCGCGCGGGAAAGGCGTTTCTCGGAGGGGACCGGATCGGTCTGCTGGAGGCGATCGACCGATTCGGTTCGATCACCAAAGCGGCCCGGGAGGTCGGGGTCTGCTACAAGACCGCCTGGGATACCGTCGACGCCATGAACAACGCCGCGGAGAGGTCCCTCGTCGACCGTGCGGCCGGCGGCCACGGCGGCGGCGGTACCGTGCTTACCGACGAGGGAAAGGAAACGGTCCGCCTGTACCGTGTCCTGCAGGACGAGCATCAAAGGTTTATTGAACGCCTCGAGGGGCGGCTGGGGGACGTGGGTCGCTTCTACTCGCTGGTGCGGAGGGTGGCCATGAGAGTCAGCGCACGGAACGTGTTCCTGGGAACGGTGACAGCGGTCCGGAAAGGGGCCGTCAGCACGGAGGTGACCCTTGCCCTCAAGGGGGGTGAAACCCTCTGCTCGGTCATCACGAACGAAAGTGCCGCGATCCTGGGCCTGAAGGTGGGCGTGGAGGCGTACGCCATCTTCAAGGCGAGCGCCGTGATTCTCGGCAAGGACCTGCACGGCGCGAAGGTCAGCGCCCGGAACCTGTTGTGCGGCACGGCGGACCGGATCGTGCACGGGCCCGTGAACGCCGAGGTCACGGTCGTCCTGCCGGGGGGAAGCGCCCTGACGGCGATCATCACCGAGGAGAGCGCGAAACGCCTGATCCTGGCGAAAGGCGATCCTGTCTGCGCCCTCATCAAGGCGTCCAGCGTGATCCTCGGCGTCGACGGCTGAGAGAGGACCCGGAACCGCCGGTTGGACTTCCTCTTCTCTTCGTTCGCCTCGGCCCTCCGGCTGATCGGGGCCCTCTCCCCGGATGTCGTCGACGCCGTCCGCACCTCCCTCTCCGTCGCGGCGGGGGCGACCGTCTTCGCCGCCCTCCTCGGCCTCCCGCTGGGGCTTCTCGTGGGGCTCTCCGAGTTTCCGCTGAAGCGGCTCGTCGTCACGATCCTCAACACCCTGATGGCCGTCCCGACCGTCGTGGTTGGGCTCGTGGTCTACGGCTTCCTGAGCCGCCAGGGGCCGCTGGGGGTCCTCGGCCTCCTCTTCACGCCGACGGCCATCGTGATCGGCGGGACCCTGCTCGCCGCACCGATCGTCGCGAATTACGCCCTGGCGTCCGTGCGGGGGGCCGACCCGCGGATCATGCCGACCGCCCTCACGCTGGGCGCCGGCCGTCTCCGTGCCATCGCGACGCTGGCCGGCGAGATCCGCTTCGGCATCCTCGCGGCGGTGATCGCCGGCTTCGGGCGGGTCGTCTCCGAGGTCGGCGTGGCGATGATGCTCGGCGGGAACATCCGGGGGTACACGCGGACGATGACGACGGCCATCGCCCTTGAGACGAGCAAGGGGGAATTCGCGTTCGGCATGGCCTTGGGGATCGTCCTCATGATGGTGGCGCTCATCGTCAATCTCTTCCTCAACCTCCTGCAGCGGAGGTAGCCGCGAAGCCATGTACCGGTTACAATCGATACGAAAGCGCTACGGATCGAACGTCGTCCTCGACATCGAAGAGATGACGATCGCCGAAGGCCGCCTCTACACGCTGACCGGCGCGAACGGGGCGGGGAAGAGCACCCTCTTGAGCATTCTGGCCTTTCTCGCGCCCCCGACTTCCGGGGAGATCTTCTATGCCGGGAAGCGGGTCGACTGGGATCACGGTTCCGTGGAGGAATATCGCAGGAAGGTCACGCTGCTGCATCAGTCACCCTATCTCTTCGGGGGATCGGTCCATGACAACGTGGCCTTCGGCCTGAAGGTCAGGGGGATCCGTGGGGAGGAGCAGCGGCGGATCGTCGACCGTGCGCTGGACGGTGTGGGGCTTCAGGGGTTCCGTGACAGGAAGGCGCGGGAGCTGTCCGGCGGCGAAGCGCAGCGGGTGGCGATGGCCAGGGCCTTGACCCTGAATCCCGAAGTCCTCCTGCTCGACGAACCGCTCGCGAATATCGACCGGGAGACGACCGGGTTGCTCGAAACGGTGATCGCGTCCCTTCCGGCGCGGGGGACCACCGTCATCATGACGACGCACGACCCGGATCACCCGGGCCGGCTCAACGGAGAATCGATCTTCCTGGAAGGGGGAAGGCATGTCCTTCAATCACTTCGATGAACGCGGACGGGCCGTGATGGTCGATGTGGGCGGCAAGGAACCGACGCACCGGACAGCCGTGGCGTGCGCCAGGGTCTTCCTGAAGAAGGAGACGATCGCGGCGGTCAGGGAAGGCGGGGTGAAAAAGGGGGACGTGCTGGGGATCGCGCGGATCGCCGGGATCTCCGCCGCCAAGAAGACGAGCGACCTGATCCCGCTGTCCCACCCGCTCGCGCTTCATTCCGTGTCCGTCGATTTCGACGTGGAGGACGACCGCGGAACGATCCTCGTGAAGAGCACCGTGAAGGCGTTCGACCGGACCGGGGTCGAGATGGAGGCGATGGTTTCGGCGTCGATCGCCGCCCTCACGATCTACGACATGTGCAAGGGATCGGACCGCGGGATCGTGATCGGCGACGTCTTCCTCCTCTACAAGGAGGGCGGCAGGAGCGGCGTGTACCGCAGGGAGGAGCCCCGGCCGTAGCCGGGATTCGCGCGCCGACCCCCGCAAGATTCCGCTTCCCCGCCTGTCGATCCCAAGGTCCCTTCCGGAATGGAAGCGAATCGACACGCCCGGGGCGAAAGTATATACTGTATACAATCGGGGCGGGGCGCGAACGGAAACCCGCGGGACGGAGGAGGTGCGCTATGCCGAACATGAAGGAGATTCGGGAGATGGCACGGCAGTTGGGCGTCCGTTCCACCCGCATGGGGAAGACCGAACTCATCCGGGCCATACAGATGGCGGAGGGGAACTTCGACTGCTACGGGACCGTGGCCGAAGAGGAGTGCGACCAGGAGGAGTGCCTTTGGCGGGAGGACTGCTTCAGGGAGTCCGTCGCGGAGGAAATCCGCTGATCCTCCTCGACCCGGCGTAGAAGGGGTCCGGCTTCCCCGAAAAGAAAACCGGCATCCTTAAGGGAAGGGCAAGGGTACGACGACCTTGCCCTTTTTCATTGGTGCGCCCGGCAGGGGGTAGGATATTCTCTCCGCATGCGTCATGCGAACGGCGGGGGAAAGGAGGCGTCATGGTCCGGTTGAAGGGAAAGGTGGCCGTGGTCACGGGGGCGAGCCGCGGGATCGGGGCGGCGACGGCGAAACGGCTCGCGCGGGCCGGCGCCGCGGTGGCGGTCAACTATTTTCAGAGCGAGACGGCCGCGGGAGAGGTGGTCGCGGCGATCCGGGAGGTCGGAGGGACGGCGGTCGCCGTCCAGGCGGACGTCCGCGATGCGTCGCAGTGCGAGGCGATGGCGGACGAGGTGAAGCGGAAGCTCGGGCCGGTCGACGTGCTCGTGCTGAACGCGTCGATCTCCTTCCCCGTGGTCCCCTTCCTTCAGTACCCGTGGCCGGAGTTCGAGGCGAAGCTCACCGGGGAGCTCAAGGCCGCCTTCTTCTGCTGCAAGGCGTTCGTGCCGGGAATGGTGGAGCGCCGCAAGGGATCGGTCATCGCGATCAGCAGCGGGCTGTCCCGCCATCCGGGAGAGGGGTTCTGCGCGCACAGCACCGCGAAATCGGGTCTGGACGCCTTCGTGAAGTCGCTCGCGTTCGAACTGGGTCCGAACGGCATCCGGGTGAACGCGGTCGCCCCCGGGCTCACCTTGACCGACGCGACATCGTTTCTTTCGCAGAAGGAGAAGGACGCCTCCGCGCAGATGACGCCGCTGCGGCGGAACGGCCTCCCGGAGGACGTGGCGGCCGCGGTCCTCTTCCTCGCCTCCGAGGAGGCGCGCTTCATCACGGGCGCGTACCTGCCGGTTTCCGGCGGGATCCAGATGCCATGATGGGGTCTTTGTCCCTCCCCCCGGCTTTCCCTCCACCGGGCGGCTGTGGTATGTAAGGAACAGACGCCCGGCGATGGGGTTCGCCGTGAACCGCCTCCGCATATTGAGGCTGATGACTCCTTTTCCCTTATCGGGGGAAGGAGTTTTTTTTTCAATGACCTGTTTCCGCAGCATCCTGTTTGACGAATCCGGGATCGGCACGGGGTTCGATGGGCGGGAAGCGCCCGAATTCTTCCCTGACCTGAATCTGGACCAGATTGTCGCGTCCATCACGGCCGGCCGCGAAGAATACGACCTGAAGCCCTTCTTCCACTCCCCGCTGCGCCGTGTCGAGACGATCCATTATCGCCACGACATATTCCGGGACCTTGAGAACAAGGCACTGTTCGGGCAGATCGAGTCGTTCGCCCGGAAGATGCGGACGATGCGCGGCCATCTCGCTCAAGCAGATAAACTTCACTACAAATACCAGAAGGAACGCTGGTTCCTGGAAGCCGCGGCCATCTATTGCGACGCCGTCCGCGGCCTGACCGATGATCTGACGCTCGCAGACCTGCGATCGCGCGGCTTCCTGGCCTTCCGCGAGTATCTGACGACCTACACCGATTCCGGCGACTTTGCGTCGCTTCTCGCCGAAACGCGGAAGCTCAAGGCCGATCTGTCCGGCGTCGGATATTGCCTCCACATAAAGGGTAACCGAATCAAGGTCAACCTATATGGCTCGGAACCCGACTACAGCGCGGAGGTGTTGCAGGCATTCGAGAAGTTCAAGCAGGGATCGGTGAAAGAATACCGGTTCGACTTCTCCTCCGATCCGGACATGAACCATATTGAAGCGGCCGTGCTGGACCGGGTCGCACTGCGGTTTCCCGAGATCTTCTCGTCCCTGGACCGGTACTGCCATCGCCATCGCGACTACCTCGATGCCACGATCGGCGGCTATGACCGGGAAGTACAGTTCTACGTCGCGTGTCTCGAGCACATCGGGCGCTTCAAACCCGCCGGGCTGCTCTTTTGCTATCCCACCGTCGCCGACCGATCCAAGGAAGTCCATGGCCATGAGGTATTCGACCTTGCCCTGGCGAATAATCTCCTCCGTAAAAGCGCACCCGTGGTGACCAACGACTTCTACCTGAAGGACCCGGAACGCATATTTGTCGTGTCCGGAGCGAACCAGGGCGGGAAAACGACATTCGCCCGCACGATTGGACAGCTCCATTACCTGGCCGGCATCGGTTGTCCCGTGCCGGGCAGGGAAGCGAGCCTCTTTCTCTTCGACAGACTGTTTACCCACTTTGAGAGGGAGGAAGACCTCCAGAACCTGAGCGGCAAGCTGGAGGATGATTTGCTCAGGATTCACGGGATCCTCGAGCGGGCGACGCCCGACAGCATCCTCATCATGAACGAAAGCTTCAGTTCTACGACACTGAATGACGCGCTGTTTCTCGGCAAACAGGTCATGCAACGGATCATCCGTCGCGACATGCTCTGTGTGTCCGTGACGTTCCTCGATGAGTTGGCGTCGTTAAGTGAAACCACCGTAAGCATGGTCAGCACGGTGGTCCCCGAGGATCCGGCGCTGCGGACGTTCAAGATCGTCAGAAGGCCTGCCGACGGGCTTGCGTACGCCATGGCGATCGCGGAGAAGTACCGCCTCACCTACGAGAGCGTGAAGGAGCGCATCGCGTCGTGAAGGCTTTTCTGATGTACAAAGATCGGGATTTAGACCAGGGAGGGGGTTTACCACCGAACGAAGCGACGTTGGCGCAAGACCTGGAGCTGGACACGCTGTTCGGCGCGATGGCCGTCGGGGACAAGTTCCTGCTCGAAGTGGCGAAGAAGGCTGTCTTGACGAGCCTCGATGAACCCGAGGCGATACTCTATCGCCAGCATATCCTCGCCGATTGCCTGGAGCGGTCTGCCATCATCCGGGAGATGTACGCCATTGCCGTGGAGGCGATCGAACGCGAGAAGAAGGTCTGGGGCGGGATGCTCGGCCGGTACCCCGAAGGGATGCTGCATCGGTCCGTCGAGGTGATCAAGCAGTTCGTGGATCTGCTCAAGAGGCTAAGGCACATTGCCGATGCGCATGGCGCCGAATTTCGCTCCGAAGGCTTTACGACACTCTTCCGCATGCTTGCCAAGGAGCTTGCCGATGAATACCTGAGCGGCGTCGAGGACCATCTACGACGACTTGAATTTCGGGACGGCATCCTGATGAGTGCCGAATTGGATCATGGCAATAAAGGCACCCACTACGTACTTCGCAAACCGTGGAATACGAAACAGAGCTGGATGGAGCGGCTTCAGACCTGGGGTGAGCAGCTTTTCCTCAGAGAACGCACCGTTTACGAGGTTCAAATCGCTGACCGCGATGAAAGCGGCTTCAGGGCGTTGACGGAGCTGAGGGGCCGGGGAATCGGCCTTGTCGCCGGCGCGCTCGGTCAGTCGACCGATCATATTCTGAACTTCTTCCGCATGTTGCGATCGGAGCTGGGCTTTTACGTCGGCTGCTTGAATCTTCGGGACCGGCTGGCCGTGAAGGGGGAGCCGATCTGCTTTCCCGAGCCTTTCGCCGCGGGCAAGGCCATCCTCTCCGGTCGGGGACTGTACGATCTCTGCCTGAGTTTGAGCGTGAAGGAGAGAGTCGTCGGCAACGACGTGACCGCCGATGATAAATTGCTCGTGATGATCACCGGGGCGAACCGGGGCGGCAAGTCGACGTTCCTGCGAGGCATCGGGCTTGCCCAGCTGATGATGCAGTGCGGCATGTTCGTGCCGGCCGAGTCATTCCGTGCCAATGTCTGCGATGGCATCTTTACGCACTACAAGCGGGAAGAGGACATCAGCATGAGGAGCGGGAAGCTCGACGAAGAGTTAAGCAGAATGAGCGCAATCGTCGGCAACATGACCCCGAACAGCATCGTTTTTCTCAACGAGTCGTTCGCCTCGACCAACGAGAGAGAAGGTTCGGAGATCGCGAGGCAAATCGTCCGGGCCCTGTTGGAAACCGGCATCAAGGTGATCTACGTGACCCACCTGTTCGATCTGGCGCAAGGGTTATACCTCGCGAAGATGGACGCCGCCCTGTTCCTCCGTGCGGAAAGGCTGGCCGACGGGCGGCGAACGTTTCGACTCGTCGAAGACGCACCGTTGCCGACGAGCTATGGCGAAGACTTGTATCGACGGATCTTCGGCGCGGTGTGAATCGGCATCGATGAGTGAATCGTTCGATAATAAATCGGAAGGATGCCCGTTCTGCGATCTGCCCAAAGATCGCATCCTTGCACAGAATGAGCTCGCGTTCGTCATCCGGGATGGGTACCCGGTGACTCCTCTCCACACCCTGGTGATCCCTAAACGCCATGTTTCGGGGTGGTTCGACCTTGGGACCTCGGAAATGAACGCTTGCAACGATCTCCTCTTGTGGGCGAAGGACGCGATCAGGGAGGAAGACGCATCGGTCGCCGGATTCAACGTCGGGATCAATATCGGCGAGGCGGCAGGGCAAACGATATTTCACTGCCATATCCATCTTATTCCCCGGAGGCGAGGCGACGTGGAAAATCCACGTGGGGGGGTGAGGCACCTCATCCCCGGGAAAGGCAATTACTGACGACTCGTCGGTGCGATATAATAAGAAAAGTAGCATAGCAACAGGCGATGGAGTTCGCCGATAACCGCTGTCGTTCGGACGGCCGATGACTCCTACCCGACACCCGTTGGGCAGGAGTTTTTTTATGCCGCGAACAGGTCGGCACGGGGGCCGACGTCCCGCTCTCCCGCGATGATGAACGAATTCCAGAGAAGAGGAGTTTCCGCGGTACTGCGCACTGTCGAAGAACATTTGCGCTCCATCGAGACGATGCTGGATCAGGAGGATTACCCCGGAATTCTCTATGAGTGGAAGAACGATTTACCCGATGACGCGAAGCCCCTGATGTTGGAGAGAATACGGTACATCCGGGAGGCGATCGAACTCGCGGCCGACTGGTTTGCCCTTGAGAAACGGGAACGACGGGCCAGCGATGATGCGTACGGCAAGTTGCCGTACTGCTGGCAGATCCTCGAAGATGCGAAAGCGGCGCGGCTTGTGCGCTACGGGGAATAAGCGAAGGGTCTCGACAGGGAACTCGACCCCCTCATCGAAACGATCATCGCCCTGGTCCTCGAGATGGAGAGCATTCTCCAGCGGATCCGGGGTGGCTGAAACGTGGAGGCGTCCATAATGAAGAAAGCGGATTCGGCGCTCAAGTTCGTCGTCCTCGTCGGGGTGGTGAGCCTCTTCGCGGACATGACGTACGAGGGGGCACGCAGCATCAACGGGCAGTATCTCGCTTTCCTTGGAGCGAGCGCTTCCGTCGTGGGGATCGTGGCCGGGTTCGGAGAGCTGATCGGCTATGGCCTCCGCCTTCTCTCGGGGTATGTCAGCGACCGGACGGGAAGGTACTGGGCCGTCACCATCGTCGGCTACGTCGTCAACCTTGCCGCCGTTCCCCTCCTGGCGCTGGCGGGCCGATGGGAAATCGCGGCGCTCCTGATGATCGCCGAACGGGTCGGGAAGGCCATACGCACCCCCGCCCGGGACGCGATGCTTTCCCATGCCACCAAGGAGATGGGACGCGGATGGGGCTTCGGGATGCACGAGGCCCTCGACCAGATCGGAGCGGTTCTGGGTCCCCTCATCGTCGTCGCCGTCTTCTATTTCCGGGGCGATTATCCGGCGGGATACGGGATCCTGCTGATCCCGGCGATGCTGGCCCTCGGCGTGCTCGCCACGGCCCGTCGCCTCTACCCCCAACCACGGGATCTGGAAATCGGGACCCCGGTCATGGATACCCGGGGATTTTCGAAAGGATACTGGCTCTATGTCGCGGCGACCGCCCTGATCGCCGCGGGCTTCGCGGATCCTTCGCGCATGCGCAATTGG
>JAMDCN010000082.1 GCA_023489025.1 Deltaproteobacteria bacterium
ATCGTCTCCACGTCGCGCGGCGTCATGACGGGGGAGAAGGCGAAGAAGCTTTCGATCGGCGGCGAGCTGCTCTGCGAGATCTGGTAGGCGGCTTCCGGGTTCTTTACAACTAGGAGCGAAACGATGTCCAGAATCGGTAAAAGACCTGTGGTCCTTCCCGCCGGAGTCAAGGTGGAAGCGGTGAACGGAGTGCTGACCGTCACCGGGAAGCTGGGGCAGCTTGCCCGGCCGATCCCGGGGAAGCTGGCGGTGGAAGTGAAGGATGGAGCGGCGACGGTCGTTCTCCTCGACAAGGACGCCGGGAACCTCTACGGCATGTACCGGACGATCCTGGCCAACATGGTGCAGGGAGTCACGAGCGGCTTCCTGCGGATCCTGGAGATCGTCGGCGTCGGATACAAGGCCGAGTCCAAGGGGGGCGCGCTTCACCTGGCGCTCGGGTATTCCCACCCGGTCGTTTTCCAACTGCCTGCGGGCGTGACCGCGCAGGTCGAATCGAACACCGTGATCAAGCTGAGCGGGTTCGACAAGGAAGTGCTCGGGGAAACCGCCGCCCGGGTCCGGATGCTCCGGAGGCCGGACGTTTACAAGAACAAGGGAATCCGCTACCGCGGCGAACGTCTGATCAGGAAGGTCGGGAAGGCGGCGGGCAAGTAGTGGACAACGCGCAATTCCTTACGATGGGGATCCGAACGCCATGAGCCAGAAAAATGCGCGGGAAACCGCACGACAGAACCGGAAAGGCCGGATCCGCAAGCGGATCTTCGGTACCGAGCAACGCCCGCGGTTGTCCGTCTTCCGCAGCGCGAAGCACATCTACGCACAGTTGGTGATCGACTCCACGGGGTCCACCATACTCGCGGCGTCCACCCTCTCCCCGGATCTCAAGGCGGAGATCGGCGACCTGGACAAGAGCGACGCCGCGAAAAAGGTGGGGCAGTGGATCGGGAAAAAGGCGCTGGAGAAAAACATCCGGCAGGTGGTGTTCGACCGGAACGGGTTCCTCTACCATGGCCGGATCAAGGCCCTGGCGGACGGCGCCCGCGAATCCGGGTTGGTATTCTGACATTGAGCGCACACTTTCGCGAGGGGACGGGGAGGAAGGCTTGAAAAGAGTCGATCCGGAAGGGCTGGAATTGAAGGACCGCGTCGTGCACATCAGCCGCGTCGCCAAGGTCGTGAAGGGCGGACGCCGCTTCTCCTTCAGCGCGGTCGTCGTCGTCGGCGACGCCAACGGGCACGTCGGGACGGGTCTGGGGAAGGCGAACGAGGTTCCCGATGCGATCCGCAAGGCGGTGCAGAACGCCAAGCGGTCGCTGA
This sequence comes from Deltaproteobacteria bacterium, assembly GCA_023489025.1. The sequence goes on from JAMDCN010000082.1 coordinate 1,321, forward strand.
TCGTCGTTCCGCTGGTGGACGGCACCATCCCGCACGGGGTGACCGGCGAGTACGGAGCGGCGAAGGTCATCATCCGGCCCGCCTCTCCGGGGACCGGCGTCATCGCGGGCGGCGGGGTTCGCGCCGTGATCGAGTCCAGCGGGATCTCGAACATCCTGACCAAGTCCCTGGGGAGCAACAATCCCCACAACCTCGTGAAGGCGACGATCGAGGGGCTTTCCCAGTTGCGGACCGCATCGCAGATCCTTGCGGTCCGGGGCCCGAGAGAGGAAGAGGCGACGGCATGAGCGGAAAATTGCGCATCACCCTCCTGCGGGGGTTGAGCGGTAGAACCGCGTACCACCGCAAGGTCGTTCAGGGACTCGGGATCACCCGGTTGAACCGTCCCGTCGTCCGGCAGGACACGCCGGAGATACGCGGGATGGTGGAAAAGGTCAAGTTCCTCGTCCGGATGGAAGAGGTGGGAGAGGCGTCATGAAACTCACGGATCTCCGCCCCGCAAAAGGGGCGAAAAGCGCGCGCAAGCGCGTCGGCCGGGGCGAAGGTTCCGGGCTCGGAAAGACCTCCGGCAAGGGGAACAAGGGGCTCAAGGCGCGCAGCGGCGGCGGGACCAAACCAGGCTACGAAGGCGGCCAGATGCCTTTGCAGCGGCGGCTCCCGAAGCGCGGGTTCGTCAACGTCTTCCGGGAGGAGACGGCCGTCGTCAACGTTAAGGAACTGAACCGGTTCGAGGCGGGCTCCGTCGTGGACGCCGAGGCGCTTCGGCGCGAGGGACTGGTGAAAGGCGCCTGCCCCGGGGGCGTCAAGCTTCTCGGAAACGGAGAGATCACCCGTAAACTCACCGTGAAGGTCGACCGGGCCAGCAAGTCCGCCGTCGGGAAGGTCGTAGCCGCCGGCGGGACAGTGGAGGTCTGAGCCGGTGCTCGACGGCTTACAGAACATCACGCGGGTCCCGGAGCTCAAGCGACGAATCCTCGTCACGGGGCTCCTTCTCATCGTCTACCGCATCGGGATCCACATTCCGACTCCGGGGATCGACAACCTTGCGCTCAAGGCGGTTTTCGAGAGCCAGGCGGGTACCCTCTTCGGCCTGATCGACATGTTCTCGGGGGGGGCGCTCGCGCGCTTCTCCATATTCACTCTCGGGATCATGCCGTACATAAGTTCCTCGATCATCCTTCAGCTTCTTACGGTCGTCATCCCGCAGCTCGAGAAGCTCTCCAAGGAAGGGGAGCTCGGCCGGCGGAAAATCACGCAGTACACCCGGTACGGCACGATCGTCCTGTCCGTCATCCAGGGGATGGGGATCGCCGTCGGGCTGGAAAGCGTTTCGGCGGGGACGGGATCCGTCGTCTACCACCCGGGGTGGGCGTTCCGGATCATGACGGTCATCACCCTCACCTCGGGTACCGCGTTCCTGATGTGGCTGGGCGAACAGATTACGGAGCGGGGGATCGGCAACGGGATCTCCCTCATCATCTTCGCCGGCATCGTGGCCCGGTTCCCGAGCGGCCTGGTCCGCACGGTCACCCTTGTCCGCACTGGGGAGATGAACATCTTCTCCGCGCTGTTCCTGCTGGCGCTCATGGTCGCCGTCGTCGCCGTCATCATCTTTTTCGAGCGGGCGCACCGGCGGATCCCGGTGCAGTATGCCCGCAGAATCGTCGGGCGGAAGGTCTACGGCGGGCAGAGCACCCACCTGCCGCTGAAGGTGAACACGGCCGGCGTCATTCCGCCGATCTTCGCCTCCTCCATCCTGCTCTTCCCCGCGACGATCGCCAGCTTCATCAAGCACCCGATCACGCGGTCGATCTCCAACGCCCTGACGCCGGGCAGCATCGGTTACGAACTGCTTTTTGTCGCCTTCATCATCTTCTTCTGCTACTTCTACACGGCGGTGACGTTCAACCCGGTAGACGTCGCCGACAACATGAAGAAGTACGGAGGCTTCGTACCGGGGATCCGTCCCGGAAAGAAGACGGCGGAATACATCGACAAGATCCTGACGCGGATCACGCTCGGCGGTGCGATATACGTGTCGGTCATCTGCGTCCTGCCCAGCATCCTCATCGCCCGCTTCAACGTCCCCTTCTATTTCGGCGGAACGGGGCTCCTGATCGTGGTGGGGGTCGCGATGGACACGGTTCAGCAGATCGAGTCGCACCTGATCACCCGACATTACGAAGGGTTCCTGAAGAAGGGACAGATGAAGGGGAGGAGGGGATAAGCCGATGATGGGGATCATCCTTCTGGGCCCCCCAGGCGCGGGGAAGGGCACCCAGGCAAAGAAGTTGACGCAGGCGTTCGCCATACCCCAGATCTCCACGGGGGACATGCTCCGGGCCGCGGTCAAGAACGGTACGGCGCTCGGCAAGCAGGCCAAGGCGTTCATGGATGCGGGCGGACTGGTTCCGGACGAAGTCGTCATAGGAATCGTCAAGGAGCGTCTCACCGCGGACGATTGCGCGAAAGGTTTCATTCTCGACGGATTTCCGCGGACGATCCCGCAGGCCGAGGCGCTCGACCGGGTGACCAGGGAGCTGGGGAAGGAGATCCGCTTCGTCCTCTCGCTCGAAGTCGACCAGGACGACCTGATGGAGCGGCTCTGCGGACGCCGGACCTGCACCGGTTGCGGGGCGATGTACCACGTGAAGTTCAACCCCCCGAAGGCCGAGGGGAAGTGCGACAAGTGCGGAACCGCCCTGATCCAGCGGGACGACGACAAGGAAGAGACGATCACGAACCGGTTGGCCAACTACAACAAGGCCACCGCTCCGCTGCTCGATTATTACGGGAACACGGGAAAAATCCGGTCGGTGATGGCTTCCGGCGAGATCGACGCCATCTACGCCGGGATCGTCAAGATTCTACGGTAGAGGATGATACTGATCAAGTCGCCTCCGGAGATCGAGGTGATGCGGCGCGCGGGCGCCGTCGTAGGCAGGTTCTTTGAAGAAGTGAGGTCGATGGTTCTCCCCGGCGCCAGCACGTGGGACCTTGAATCGTTCGCCGACCGGTTCATCGCCCGGAACGGCGTGAGAAGCGCCTTCAAGGGATACATGGGGTACACGGCGCATCTTTGCACCTCCATCAACGAGGAGGTGGTGCACGGGATCCCGTCGAAGGCACGGGTCCTCCGGGAGGGCGACATCCTGAGCATCGATTTCGGGATCGTTCGCGAGGGATTCTATGGGGATGCCGCGAGGACCTTTCCGGTGGGGGTTGTGGACGGCGTTTCCTCCCGGCTTCTCGCAGCTACGGAACGGTCGCTTGCGGCGGGGATCGCCGAGGTCCGGCCAGGGAACCGCCTGGGAGATGTTTCGGCGGCCGTGCAGGAGACGGTCGAGGCGGAAGGGTTCTCGGTGGTGCGCGATTTCGTCGGGCACGGGATCGGCAGATCGCTGCACGAGGATCCGCAGATCCCGAATTTCGGGAAGCGGGGGGTAGGCCCGAAATTGACGCCGGGGATGACCCTGGCCATCGAACCGATGGTGAACGCCGGGAGATGGCCCGTAGAGGTCCTGGCGGACGGGTGGACGGTCGTTACGCGCGACAGGAGCCGATCGGCCCACTTCGAGCACACGGTGGCCGTCACCGAGGACGGGCATAGTATATTAAGTATTCCTTGATGTACATTGTAATATTATGCGGATGTAAAGAGGAATATGGCAAAAGAAGAGGCGATAGAAATCGAGGGTACGGTGGTCGAGCCGTTGCCGAATGCCATGTTCCGGGTGGAACTCGACAACAAGATGAAGGTGCTCGCCCACATCTCCGGCAAGATGCGGATGCACTTCATAAAGATCCTGCCGGGGGATCGGGTCACCGTTCAGTTGACGCCGTACGACCTGACGCGGGGCCGGATAACATATCGATCGAAGTGAAGAGGGGACGAAGATGAAAGTCAGACCGTCGGTGCGAAAGTTTTGCGTCAAGTGCAAGGTCATCCGCCGGAAAGGCGTCGTCCGGGTGATCTGCGAGAACCCGAAGCACAAGCAGCGCCAGGGATAGACGCAAAGGGATAGACGCCGCAACAGATCGTACCAAGGAGGAGTCGGTTGGCACGCATAGCGGGAGTGGACATTCCTAAGACGAAGAAGATCGGGACGGCCCTTACGTACATCTACGGAATCGGCCCGACATCGGCGGCGAAGATACTCGAAGAGGCCCGTGTCTCTCCGGATTTGCGGACGAGCACGCTGGGCGAGGACCAGGTCGCCCGGATCCGGGACGTGATCGACGCCAATTATCGCGTCGAGGGGGATCTGCGCAAGGAAATATCGATGAACATCAAGCGACTGATGGACCTCGGGGCATACCGGGGCCTTCGGCACCGCAAGGGGCTGCCGGCGCGGGGGCAGCGCACCCACACGAACGCCCGGACCCGGAAGGGTCCGCGCAAGGGCGCCGTCGCAAAGAAGAAGGAAGCCACGAAGAAATAAGGACGGCTGCTGAACCGGCCGGCGATAACCCCCGCCGCGGGGCGGGTGCGGAGGAACGATGGCAACGCCGAAAAAGAAAGGCAAGAGGAAGGTCCGCCGGAGCGTGCCGGTGGGGGTGGCCCACATCCAGGCGACCTTCAACAACACGATCATCACGATCACCGATCCGGACGGCAACACCCTTGCGTGGGCCAGCGCGGGCGCAAAGGGGTTCAAGGGATCGAGAAAAAGCACTCCGTTCGCGGCCACCGTGGCCGCCGAGGAAGTCGCGAAAAAGGCGATGGACAGCGGCGTGAACACGGTGACAGTTCACATCAAGGGGCCCGGATCCGGTCGCGAGGCCGCGCTTCGCTCCCTGCAGGCCTCCGGGCTGAAGGTGAACTTCATCCGGGACGTGACGCCGATTCCGCACAACGGATGCCGGCCGCCGAAGCGCCGTCGCGTATGACCACCGCAACCCAACGGGACAAGGAGGACATTTTCTTTGGCAAGGTATCGTGAGGCCGTCTGCAGGCTCTGTCGTCGGGAAGGGGTCGAACTCTACCTCAAGGGCGATCGCTGCTTCACCGACAAGTGCGCCATCAAGAGGAGAGGCTACCCGCCGGGCCAGCACGGCCAGCGGCGCCCGAAACATAGCGACTACGGTGTCCAGCTGCGGGAGAAGCAGAAGGCGAAGCGGATCTACGGTCTGCTCGAGCGCCAGTTCCGCAACTATTTCGAGAAGGCGGACAGGATGAAGGGGAAGACCGGCGAAAACCTGCTGATCCTCCTCGAGCGCCGCCTGGACAGCGTCACCTACAAACTGGGGTTCGCCCCGACCCGCAGGGAAAGCCGTCAGATCGTACGGCACGGGCACTTCCTCGTGAACGGGAAGAAGGTGAATATTCCGTCGTTCCTCGTCCGTTCGGGGGACGTCCTCGAGCTGCGCGAAAAGAGCCGGAAGATCCCGAACGTGAACGAGTCGCTCGACGCCGTGGTCCGAAAGGGGATTCCGCCCTGGCTCGAGCTCGAGCGCGAAAATTTCCGGGGGAAAATCAAGACTCTGCCGTCCCGGGCGGACATCCAGGAGCCGATCCAGGAACAGTTGATCGTCGAGCTCTACTCGAAGTAAGACTCTCTGGTGGCAGGAGAAGGGGGACGCATGTTTCAGCGAAACTGGAAGCAGATGATCAAGCCGCGCCGCATCGAGGTCCAGACCGACACGGCGACGTTCAACTACGGAAAATTCGTGGCCGAGCCCCTCGAGCGGGGATTCGGAACCACCCTCGGGAACGCGCTTCGCAGGATCCTCCTGTCCTCCCTGCAGGGCGGTGCCATAACCTCTGTCCGAATCGAGGGAGTGCAGCACGAGTTCTCAACGGTGACGGGAGTCGTGGAGGACGTCACCGACATTGTCCTCAACCTCAAGGAGGTCCGCCTCCGGATGCATTCACCCGAGCAGCGCACGCTTGTTCTGGAGGCGAAGGGGCCGCGCAGGGTGAAAGCTTCCGACATCTCCCCGGACCCGATGGTCGAGATCCTCAACCGGGACCACCACATCGCGGAGCTCTCCGCGAGCGCCAGGCTTCGCATGGAGATGACCGTCCGGATGGGGAAAGGCTACGTCCCTGCCGAGCGGAACCTCGAGGAGAACGCCCCCATCGGGACGATCCCCATAGATGCCATCTTCTCACCGATCCGGAAGGTGAATTTTTCGGTGACCAACGCGCGTGTCGGACAGCAGACCGACTACGATCGCCTGACACTCGAGGTCTGGACCGACGGCTCCCTCCTTCCCGCAGACGCGGTCGCCTACGCCGCCAAGATCATGAAGGACCAGTTGACCGTCTTCATCAATTTCGACGACGAGGCGGAGATCCCCGACGAGCCGGCGCGGCTCGAGGAGGGGGGGGCGAACGAGAATCTCTACAAACCGGTGGAAGAGCTGGAGCTCTCGGTTCGCGCCTACAATTGCCTGAAGAATGCCGACATCAAGTATATCGGGGAGCTTGTCCAGAAAAGCGAGCAGGAAATGCTCAAGACCAAGAACTTCGGAAAGAAGAGCCTCAACGAGATCAAGGATGTCCTTGTCGGGATGGGGTTCTCGCTCGGAATGAAGATCGACGAGTTCACCCCGGAGAAGTTCAGCCCGCCGCGGAAAGAGGATTGACCAACCGAAGGGACGAGGATTTCTTATGCGCCATGGAATGGACCACAGGAAGCTGGGAAGGAAGCCTGCGCACCGAAAGGCGCTGCTGAGGAACCTGATGAACGCGCTCGTTCACGCCGAGCGGATCGAGACCACCGTTTCGAAAGCCAAGGAGCTGCGGCCGCTCGCGGATCGCCTGATCACGCTCGGGAAAGCCGGCACGTTGCATTCCCGCCGCCGGGTATTTTCCCTCCTGACCGACAAGGAGGCGACCGACAAGCTGTTCGCCACGCTGGCGGTCCGATTCGTCGGGCGGCAGGGCGGGTACACCCGGATCGTCCGGACCGGCTTCCGGGTCGGAGACGGCGCCGAGATGGCGATCATCGAGTACCTGCCGCTGGAAGAGAAGAAGGCAGGCGGGAAGAAGATAAAAACAACCGCGAAGAAGACGCCGGCGAAAGCCTCCGGAAAGAAAGAGGAAGAAAAGAAGAAGGCGGAGAAGGAGACATCGAGGTCGGCCGGGAGGAAAGTGAAACAGGCCGCGCCGAAGGCGACGAAGTCCCGCGCCTCGCGGGTGCAGACGCAGAAGACCCCGGAAGGCGGATAAAGGCGGCAGGTCTTTCACGAACGCCGGATCGCGTTCGGGAAAACGGCCCTTCGGGGCCGTTTTCATTTGGTCGTTCGTCGTCTCCCCGAGAATCGGCTTGACGGGTAAGCGGGCGAGGGAATATCCTGAAATTGAATTTCATCATCATGAACGGAGTGCGCCCCGCCCGTTGAAACGACTCCTTGAACGGATCGACCGCGAGATCCTGGCCGCCGGAGGCAAGAGGAGCCGTAGCCGGGCGGTCGTGATAGA
>JAMDCN010000075.1 GCA_023489025.1 Deltaproteobacteria bacterium
CGTTTCCTTTCCTTCGGAAGAAGAATTAAAAGGAAAGGAATTGTATTTTACCCACTGGAGCCATTTTGAACCATGGGATTCATACGATAATTACCTTGTTGCAAAAGAACATTGCGGGTTAAAGGAAGTCGAAGAGGCCAACACCGGCACGTTTACCAATTTCGCGCAGAACGATCAGGCATTGTATGCATTGCACACGTACCTGATGTATCTGAAGTTCGGCTTTGGGCGGGCCACGCAGGATGCGGGGATCGACATCCGAAGGGGTGCGATGACGCGCGAGCAGGCGATCAACCTTGTTAGACTGTACGATGGGCATTATCCGGAAGAATTCATGAACACCTATCTCGATTATTACCGGATGTGCCGGGAAGAGTTCGATGCCGTGCTGGACAAGTGGGCCAACAGGGACCTGTTCGCCAAAGTCGGCGGCCGCTGGACCCCCACCTTCGAAGTGACCTGATGGCCGGCCGGCGGGTCGCCGTCATAGATTACGGCATGGGCAACGTCTGGTCGGTCTTGAGCGCATTCCGATACCTGGGCGGCGAGCCGGAGCTGACGGGCGATCCCGACCGGGTCGCCGCTGCGGATTTCCTCGTTCTCCCCGGCGTGGGTTCCTTCAGGAAGGCGATGGACTCGATCAGGAAAAACGGCATGGACGAGGCCATCCGGGAAGCCGTCGCGGTCCGCGGCTCGAGGATTCTCGGGATCTGCCTCGGCATGCAGCTGCTGGCGGCTCACGGATCGGAGGACGGCGAAACCGCCGGGCTCGGCCTGATCGGAAACCGGGTCGACCGGTTCACGGCGTCCGAGCTGGGCGACAGGAAGATCCCCCACGTGGGATTCAACACGGTGCGGATCGACGACCGGGCGGGCGTGTTCCGGGACCTGCCCGGGCATCCCGATTTCTATTTCGTCCATTCCTACCGGATGCTGGCGGAAAACCTCGGGGGAAGACACGCGACCTGTTCCTATGGAACGGATTTTCTTGCGGCGTTCGAGACGGGGAATATCTGCGGGACCCAGTTCCACCCGGAGAAGAGCCAGACGAACGGCCTGATCCTCATCCGGAATTTCCTCGGCTCGTAACCGGCATGTTGAAGAAGCGCGTGATATTCACCCTGCTGTACGACGGCGGATCCTTCATGCTGAGCAGGAATTTCCGGCTGCAGAAAGTCGGCAACCTGCTCTGGCTGAAGAAAAATTACGATTTTTCCAGGATCGCCTTCAGCATCGACGAACTGATCGTCCTGGACGTCTCCCGCTCGGAACGCGACGACGAGGCGTTCCGCGGGCACGTCAAGGCGCTCACCGAAGAAGGTTTCGTCCCCATTACAGCCGGCGGCGGGATCCGAAGCGTCGAACAGGCGCGCGGGCTCCTCCGTTCCGGGGCGGACAAGATCGTGGTGAACTCGCTCCCGGCAACCGATCCGGCGCTCGTCCCCGTGCTGGCAAGCGAGTTCGGCCGCCAGTGCATCGTGGCGTCCGTCGATGCGAGAAGTTCCGCCGACGGGTACGAGGCATGGACGGAAAACGGCGGCAGGCGGATCGACCGCCCCCTTTCGGAGTGGCTGAGGACCGTGGTGGACCTGCCGGTCGGCGAGCTCTACCTGAACTCCATGGACCGCGACGGCACCGGACAAGGGTACGACTTCGCCCTGCTGGATCACCTTCCCCGCCCCATGCCCATCCCCTTGATCCTGGCGGGCGGCGCCGGGAAGCACCAGCATCTCGCCGATGGCCTGTCGGACCGTCGCGTCGATGCCGTCGCCACCGCCCACCTGTTCAATTTCGTCGGCGACGGCCTCGAGCTGGCCCGGGCCGGATTGATCGCCGGCGGTCACCACCTGCCCGTCTGGGATCGGAACGCCGCCCGGGAATTGAAGGATATATTGAAGAGATGATCGTCGGGCGCATCCGGCGAACACGGAAGGATTGTCCATGGAAAACGGCAAGATCCGCGAAACGGACGCAAAACAACTCCACGAGGGGCGCCGCCGGTCGTACGAATCGGTCGATGCGTACCGGAGGTCCTTCATCGATCCGTCCACCGGCCTGATCGCGGAAAAATACACGGAACACCGCCCCTGCCCGGTCTGCGAAGCGACGTCGGACCGCAGGATATTCGTCAAGAACGGCGGCACCTACGTGAAGTGCGGCGCCTGCGGGATGATCTACCTGAACCCCGTCTTCAAGGACGACGCGCTCCGGACGTACTACGAGAACAACACGTCCGCCCAGGCGGCGGCCCATGCGAGCGAGAGCGAATTCTACCGCTCCATCTATTCGAGGGGATTGTCCGGCATCGGGAAATTCGTCCGGGCCGGATCCATCCTGGACATCGGATGCTCCAGCGGTTTCTTCCTGGATATCGCGAAGGAGAAAGGATGGCGGACCATCGGCATCGAGTTGAACCGGGCGGAATTCCTGATCGCCAGCGGGAAGGGACACGACGTCCGGAACACGGCGATCGAGGAGACCCGTTTCGACGCGAAACTGGGCGCGATCGCCATGTGGGACGTCCTCGAACACATCAAGTCGGGGGAGCGATACCTCCGATACCTCAAGAACCTGCTCGACATCGGCGGGGTGGTGTTCCTGCAGATCCCCAGCGCCGCCTCCCTCGCCGCGCGGGTTCTCCGGGAGCGCTGCAACATGTTCGACGGCGTCGAGCATGTGAATCTTTATTCGCCCGGGACCATCTCCGTTCTCTGCGAAAAAACCGGATACGAAATATTGCACTTTGAAACCGTCATCGATGAGCTCCAGGTGCTGAAGAAGTATCTGGACTACGAAGACCCCTACTTCGGCGATCTCCATGGGGCCGCCGATCTTGCCTTCCTTACCGGGGATCTTATCCATGAGTTCCGGCTTGGATACAAGATGCAGATCGTCATCCGGCCCCGTTGAACGGTCTCCCAGATATCCGGCCGGGAGCGGATTCATGAGAGCGCTGCTTGTCCAGCTGCCCCATACGAATCGATCGCCTTCGGTCGTTCCGATCGGCATCGGGAACATATCGGCGGCGTTGCGCCGGGCGGGGTGCGAAACGGATCTCCTGGACATATTCGCACGATCCTTTTCCCGCGAGGATACGAGCGCCTTCCTGTCGAAGTCGAAATGGGACCTGGTCGGCATCAACGCCTTTTCCACCCAGTACGAGTGGGCGAAATGGTTCGCCGCCGAGACGAGGAAGCGGCAGCCGCAGGCGACCATCGTGATGGGCGGGCCGCTGCCCACGTTCAGCGCCGAGATCGTATTGCGGGAAACGCAGACGGATATTTGCGTCATCGGAGAAGGCGAGGAAACGGTCGGGGAGCTCGTGCGGAACATGGACCGGCCCGGATCGGTGGCCGGCATCAAATACCGGGACGGAGACGGCCGGATCGTGACGACTCCGGCCCGGTCGTATATCCGGGACTTGGACAGCTTGCCGTTCACCCCCTACGATTTCTTCGACATGGATGTCTACCTGAAGAACAGCGGGTTGTTCGGCGTCCCCAGCATCAAGACCATCGGACTGCTTACATCGAGAGGCTGCCCCTGGGGATGCAGGTATTCCTCCCGAACGTTCCGCGGCGTGCGACTCCGGAGCATCGACAAGATCGTGGAGGAGATCCGCCTTCTGCGGGAAAAATACGGCATCCGCGGAGTCAGCTTCGCCGACGAGCTGGTATTGGTCAACAAGCAAAGAGGGTACGAGTTGTGCGAAAAGCTCAAGCCGCTCAAGATCTACTGAGATTGTCAGGGGCGTGCGAACGTCGTGGATCTCGATCTGCTGAAGGCGATGAGGGATTCCGGCTGCACGAGCGTGGGGTACGGCGTCGAAACCGGATCGCAGAAATTGCTGGACGCCATGAACAAGAAGGTCACCGTCAGGCAGAACGAGCTGGCGATCGTCAATACCGTCAAGGCGGGGATGTTGCCCGTTGTGCAGATGATCTACGGCTATCCCGGCGAGGACAGGCACACCATCGAGGAGACGGCCCGGTTCTTCGATCGGGTGAAGTTCTACCCGGCGACCGCCAGCGGCCAGTGCAATATCAACCTGCTGACGCCGCTGCCCGGATCCCCCTTGTATTCGGAACTGGTGGCGAAGGGAACGATCCGCGACGAAGAAGGATATCTTCTCGGCCTGGATCAGGGCTATTATATCGGGGCTCCCATGCTGGTGAACCTCACGGAGTTCACCGACGATGACCTGCTCGCGAACAAGGGCTTGCTCGAACAGAGGATCAAGTCCGATTATCTGTCCTATAAACGCTTTCATCCTTCGGAGTGGTTTCGCTGGCATTTCAATGCAGCCTCGTCGGTCCTGGCGGTTGAAGGCTTCTCCGCGCTGGTCAGGGAGGCGATCGCGTTCGGACGTCGGCTGATGGCCCGGACCAGGGCCTCCCTTTTCCACTGAGCCGATGAGCCGCGGGCGAAATTTTCCCACATGGAACTAGACGACCTCACGAACAGGCTCCGGCGATCCGCCGACCTGGTGAAGGGATGGGGGAAAACCGTACTCCCGAACGGAAAAACGCTCGGTGAAATGCTGACGTTCGATTCGATTCCGTTCTGGGACGTGGTCGCGGCCGAGATCGCGCTTTACCATGTCCCGAAGGCGCTGTCCCGGTCCGATGATCGATTGCAACGTGTTATCCGTTCGGCAAGAACGTATCTCCGCGCCGTCGAATACCTTGCGGTGAACGGGAGGAACAGGTTTCTTGCCGGAAATCGACCTCCTGCCCGATCCTCCGAGCCGGTATTTCTGTTCCTCGGGTTTCAGCCGTATATATACAGGGACACGCTTCAGCCGATCGTGCGGCACATGGCGGGCGATGAAGCGATTCGATGCATTTCCCTTTGCGAAGATTTGTCCTCGCTGAGGCCTTACCGGTCTTCCGATAAAGAGCAGTTCCAGTCGATCTGGCAGCACTGGAACGGCGATGTGAAGGCCTGCGCGAACGGCCTGACGAACTCGCTGAAAAACGCCGTAAAAGAGTTGCACGACATGGGAACCTTGCCGCGGATCATGCAGGACGGGAGGGGATCCCTCTGGCCGCGGATGAAAGGAGTGTTCGATTGGCTATTTTTCGTCTATCTTCCCAATTTCATGAAACATTATGCGATTTCCAGGCATATCCTCGACAAGTACCGGCCGGAAATCATTTTCTCCCCGGACGTTGCGGATCCGCGCACCCGCGTTTATTGCCTGGCGGGCCGGCAACGGAAAATACCGACGCTCGAGATCCAGTTCGGCGTTTACGGGCAAGAGGCGGTGGAGTGGCAGTTCTTCATCGCAGACCGTATCGCGGCCTGGGGAGAAAGGTCGCGCGACACCCTGTTGTCCCATGGGGTCGATGCGGGAAAGATTTTCCTCACCGGCGCGCCGCGCCATGACGGCATGGTGTCCGTGGATGAAGCGGAAGTTTCCGGCACCCGTTCCGCGCTGGGGATACCGGGCGGGCCGGCGATGGTTTTATTTGCCTCCACGTATGCGAGCGTTTATGATCAACAGGACGATCCGACGCTGGTCGATTCCGTCAAGCGCGCGGTGATCCGGTCGGCCGGTTCGAACGGGGAGTTGCGCCTTGTCTTCAAGCCGCACCCGTTGGAAGATGTGCGGGCCGCAAAAAAAATCGCCGAAGGGTATCGGAACATACTTTTTGCCGAACGGGATGACGACATCAGGAGACTGATCAGGGCATGCGACGTGTTCATCTCGCTCGGAACGACGGCGACGTTGGATGCGATCATCGCGAACAAGCTTACGATATGTCCGAAATTGCCCGGGTGGGGATGGAGCGATCTGTTCGTCGACAGCGGAGCGGTGTTGGCGCCTGCGTCTCTCGAGGAACTCCAGCGGTGCCTGAAAACGGCCGTTCCGACCCGTCGCAAGGTTCTCGAAGACCTGGAGCCGGCAAGGCAACGTTTCCTGAAGGAATGGATTTTTAAAGCGGATGGTCAGGCGTCGTCACGAATCGCCTCCCTGGCCCGGGAAATGGTCCTGGAAAATCGCGATGGGCCCGAATAACCTGCTCCGTGGTTCCGGATGACCGAGCCTGCCGGGAACGGCCGCGCCCAGATCCTCAAGGATTCCACCCAATATCTGGCATCCACCGTCGTCGCGCAAGGAACCGCCCTGCTCCGGGCGATACTGCTTCCCGTGCTCCTGCTGCCTGCGCAGCTCGGCGTCTGGAATCTCATGAACGTGGTCATCGGGTACGGCGCCAACGCGCACCTGGGAATCCTGCACGGTTTCAACAAGATCGTTCCATCCTTGCGCGTTGCCGGCGCCCCGGCGGAGCTCGATGAACTGAAGGACAGCGTCTTCTGGGCCAACCTGCTGTTGGGACTGTCCGCCGGGATCGCCCTGATCGCCGCGTCGTTCCTGGTCCAACCGATGTACGCGCACGCCTTGCGGATCACCGCACTGGTGGTCGTGCTGCAGATCGTGTTCGTCTTCTATTTTTCCCTGTTGCGTGCGGAAAACCGGTTCGGCCTCGTCAGCAAAGGCATCGCGGGTTTTTCGATCGTCTCCTCCATCACGGTGCTTCTCACCGCCTACCTTTCCCCCGACCGGCTGCTGGGAGCGCTGTACGGGTGCGCGGGGGCGTACCCGTTCCTGTTGCTCTACTGGTATCACAAGGGAGGCTACAGGTTTACCGCCTGCATGAACTGGTCCCGGGTGAAAGACGCGTTCGTCCTCGGCTTTCCGCTCATCATCCTCGGCGCCATGGACATGGTCCTGTTAAGCCTGGACCGATGGATCATCGCCTGGAAATTCACGGAGGCCTCGCTCGGGTTTTACGCGATCGGCATCATGGCCAGCAACCTTCTCGGGATGGTGCCGACATCCGCGGCCAATGTCCTCTACCCGAGGATGCTGGAGCAATATGCCGCCACCAAGGATTACGCGGCCGTCGGCGGTTTGCTGCTGAATCCCGTGCGGGCGATGGCCGCCCTGATGATTTTCCTGACGGCCCTCGCGGCGATTTTCGTGCCCATGGTCATCCGTCTCTTCCTGCCGCAATATGCGCCCTCCATTCCGCTGATCGAAATCCTCGTCCCGGGCGCCTATTTCCTGGCGATCGCGCCGATCGCGGGCTGTTACGTCGTGGCCGTCAACCTGCAGAGGGCGCTGATCGCGGTACAGGTCGTCGCCATCGTCGCATGCCTCGCGCTCTACGGCGTCTTTCTGCATGCGGGATACGGCGTGGAGGGGATCGCGTACGGGACCCTGTGCTGTTATGCCGTCTACGGATTAGGTTATATGGGAATCGCCGTTTATCTCGCACGAGGGAAATGGGGCGATACATTGCGATTTCTCGCCCACCTGCTCCTCCCGTTCGCAATCATGGTGATCGCATTGACTCTCACCGCCTCCTTGTCGCATCCTTCATCCGCCTGGAAAGTTCAAGCGTCCGGCGCCTTCCTGCGCCTGTTCGCCGTCGGGGTCCTGGTCACGCCCGTCATGTGGCTGGTCAACAGGAACAGCGGGATATTGTCCACCTTGCTGGCGGAACTTTCCTGTTGGCGTTCTTCAAGGAACTTGCCGTAACATCCGTCACTTCTTTCCGTCAGGGAGCATTTCATGCCCAAAAAGGGAAACAGGATCGAAAACTGGAATGTTTCATACGAACAATTCAGGACCACGTACAGCGAATCCATCGAGGACATCGGGGATCTGGTGAACCACCTCCAATACGCGTTTGTCCTGGAAGACATCGAACGTTTTCTCCCCTCCCCCAGGGAAGGGAAAGTGCTTGAAGTCGGGTGCGGCGGCGCCCGGACCTCGCTTTATCTCGCGAACAGGAGTTTCGACGTGACCTGCTCGGATTACGCGCCGGAGGCGATACGCCTCGCGAAGGACAATTTCGCCGCACACGGCGCACGCGGAACATTCGTGCGGGACGACCTGCTGCATTCCGCCCTCCCCGCCGGATCCTTCGACTGCGTGATGAGTTTCGGCTTGCTGGAACATTTTGAAGACATCCGGCAGGTGATCGGATGCATCACGAAACTGGTGAAGCCGGGAGGGATCCAGATCCACTGCGTAATTACGAAGAAATTTTCCACCCAGACGCTGGTGAATATCGTTTTTTATCCTTACAGGTTCGCAAAAGACCTTCTCCGCTGGAATTTTCGGGGGATCTTCCGAAGGAGTTACAGGGATTTTCCTCATTATGAAAATTCCTTCTCCTCCCGGGAGTATTGCCGGGCATTTCAGCTGGAAGGAAACACGATCCTGCGCTGCGAAGCGAGCGGAATCCTGTTCCCGTTCATTTCCCTTTCCACGGGAATCGGCAAGGCATTCCTGAAGACATTTCCGGTGAGCCTTCCCAGGCTCATCCGGATCACCGACAGGACCGAAAGCAGGGTGATGCATCTCCTGAGTCCGACCTTTTATATCGTTTGCAGGAAACAGGGCTGAAATCCGCGAATGACCCCGCGCCTCTCCATCTGCATCGCCACCCTCAACCGGTCGCGCTTCCTCCGGGAGACGCTCGAAAGCATCCTGAACCAGGCGAACGACGACCTTGAAATCGTCATCGTCGACGGCGCGTCTTCGGACGATACGGAGGAAGTCGTCCGCGGGATGCAGGAGAAGTTCCCTTGCATCCGGTACATCCGCCGCGAAAAGGCCATGGGGGTGGACCGGGACTTCGACGCGGCCGTTCAACACGCCGGCGGCGAATATTGCTGGCTGTTGTGCGACGACGACATCCTGAAACCCGGCTGAC